>NZ_JADEWJ010000295.1:0-4477 GCF_015207725.1 Synechocystis sp. LEGE 06083 | reverse complement strand
CCCCTATCAAGTACAGATTGCGCCGGGAGGATTGGCGGAAATTGCGAGCTATTTAGCTCCCCTCGGCTTGGGCCAAAAAATTATGGTGGTGTCTAACCCGGAAATTTATGACCACTACGGCGAAGTTGTCATTCAAGCTTTACAAAAGGAGGGTTATGAGGTTTTTCAGCATTTAATACCGGCTGGGGAAACCCATAAAACCCTAGCTTCCATTAATGAGCTTTACGATGTCGCTTTCCAAGCCAATTTGGAACGCAATTCCACCCTGCTGGCCCTGGGGGGAGGGGTGATTGGTGACATGACCGGGTTTGGGGCGGCCACTTGGCTGCGGGGCATTAATTTCGTCCAGGTACCCACTTCTTTACTGGCCATGGTAGATGCTGCCATTGGCGGTAAAACGGGAGTGAACCATCCCCAGGGGAAAAATTTGATTGGTGCTTTTTACCAACCCCGCCTGGTGTACATTGACCCCACTGTGTTAAAAACCCTGCCGGAACGGGAATTTCGGGCGGGCATGGCGGAGGTGATTAAATACGGGGTGATTTGGGACCCAGAATTGTTTACAGCCTTAGAAAAATCGGATGATTTATCGAGCATCGATCGCCTACCAACAGAATTATTAACGCAAATTATCCAACGCTCTTGCCAAGCAAAAGTGGATGTGGTCAGCCAAGATGAGAAGGAGGCGGGACTACGGGCCATCCTTAACTATGGTCACACCATTGGCCATGGGGTGGAAAGTTTAACGGGCTACGGGGTGATTAACCACGGGGAAGCGGTGGCCATTGGCATGGAAGCGGCGGCTAAAATTGCCCATTACTTAGGACTTTGTGACCCAGAAGTCGGCGATCGCCAGCGGCAACTATTGCTCAAAACTAAATTACCCACGGAAGTTCCTCCCTCCTTGGCGGTAGAAGATTTGCTGGCGAGTTTACTGCACGACAAAAAAGTCAAAGCCGGTAAGGTGCGCTTCATTCTCCCCACGGCGATCGGGCAGGTGATCATGAGTGATGCGGTTACGGGGGAAGTCATTAAGGCTACTATGCTCTAGTTTTCTTCTGCGATCTAGTGAGTAATACTACTAGTTTTTCCCATTCCCCAGCGGTCCGTTGGGGCAGAATTTTCCCTTGAGGAAGATGGGGATCACCAGAGCGGTTCCACCAATCCCTCCAGCCCAAATTAAGCTTCTGGGCAACGGAAAGATCAACCCAAAGTAGGGTTAGGGCATTGTTAAAGATATGTAACAATATGGCAACGACGGCCGGGTTTAAAGCCAGTCTTCGCCGCTGAACCGCCTTTGTGCCTACCATGTTTGTCGATTTCTTCATTAAACGCCCCGTTTTTGCCAGCGTTTGCGCCATTATCATCCTCTTGGTGGGAATGATCAGCTTGGTCAATCTCCCCGTGGCCCAGTTTCCCGAAATTGCCCCCACAGCCATTCAGGTGACTTCCAACTACAGCGGTGCCAATGCAGAGGTGGTGGAAAGGGCCGTTACCGACATTTTGGAGCGGCAAATTAATGGGGTTGAAGGCATGCGCTACATTAGCTCCACCAGTAGTAACGATGGCACCAGCAGCATCACTGTCACCTTTGACCGCAGTCAGAATAAAGATATTGCTGCCGTTGACGTGCAGAATCGGGTGGCCCTAGCTTCCCCCCAGTTGCCAGAATCAGTCAATCGCACAGGGGTGAGGGTTAACAAAGAATCGAATGCGCTTTTGCTAGGTATTGGCATCACTAGTCCCAATGGTCAGTATGACAACGTCTTTTTAAGCAACTACGCCGACCGCTACCTGGTGGATCCCCTCCGTCGGATCACTGGGGTGGGGAATGTGCGGATTTTCGGGGAACGGCTCTATGCCATGCGTCTTTGGGTAGATCCGATGAAACTGGCGGCCCAACAGTTGACCATGGAGGATCTAAGCCAAGCCCTGAGGGAACAAAACCTCCAGGTGGGAGCTGGGCAAATTGGAGCGGAACCGGCACCGCCTGGGCAGGAATACCAACTAGATTTACGAGCTAGCAGTCAGTTGGCCGATTTGGGGGACTTTGAAAATTTAATTGTTAAATCGGGGCCCAGTGGCTCTGTGATCAGGTTTAAGGACATCGGCCGGGTGGAACTGGGGGCAGAGAATTACAACAGCTTTTTGCGCTTTCGGGGGGAGGAAGCGGTGGGGCTAGGTATTTATCAACTACTAGACAGTAATGCCCTGGAAGTTGCCCACTTGGTTAAAGAGGAAATGGCGCGACTGGCGGAGAATTTTCCCGAAGGCATTGAGTATAACGTGGCCTTTGACACCACTGAATTTGTCCAGGAGTCCCTGTTTGAGGTGGTAAAAACCCTGTTCATTGCGGTGGTTCTGGTTATTTTGGTCATTCTGGTTTTTCTCCAGGATTGGCGATCGGCTTTAATTCCCGCTTTGACCATTCCCCTGGCGCTCATTGGCACCTTTGGCTTTGTTAAACTATTTGACTTTTCCATCAATAGCTTGACTTTGTTCGGTTTAACTTTGGCCACGGGGATGGTGGTGGACGATGCCATCATTGTGGTGGAGCAGATTAGCCGCTTCATTAAGGTGAAGCACGAAGACCCCAAGCAGGCGGCCCAGGAAGCCATGGGTGAACTGACGGGGGCGGTAATTGCCACTTCCTTGGTGTTGATGGCGGTATTTATCCCGGTGGCATTCTTTCCGGGAACAACGGGGGCTTTATACCAACAATTTGCCCTCACCATTGCCTTTTCCATTCTCCTGTCCACTTTTCTCGCCCTCACCCTCACCCCTTCCCTCTGTGCCCTACTGTTGCGGGAAGGCCAGGAACCTCCAGCGGCGATCGCCTGGTTTTTTAATTGGTTTAACCGGCGGCTGGAGCGGGTACGTCAACTCTATGGCGGTGCCCTGCAGAGGCTAGTCAAGTTTAAGGCCATGGTAGTGGGGGTTTTTGTGCTCCTAATCGGGGCCACGGCCTGGTTGTACTTAACAGTGCCCACCGCCTTTTTACCGGACGAAGACCAGGGCTATTTCATTACCATCATTCAGGCTCCCCAGGGAGTATCTTTGCAGTACACCAGTCGGGTCATGGCCCAGGTGGAAAAGGAGTTATTGGCAGTGCCAGAGATAACGGCAACTTTTGCGGTGGGGGGATTTAGCTTTAGTGGTAATAGCCCTAACCAGGGCATCATTTTCTCCCGCCTCAAACCCTGGGGTGAGCGCCCCGCTCCCAATCAATCGGTGCAAGCCATCATCGGTCAAATGTTTGGTAAATTTTCCCAGATTCCTGAAGCCAACATTTTTCCCCTTAATCCGCCTCCCATCCGGGGACTAGGACAGTTTGGCGGCTTTGACTTCCAACTACAGGATCTGCGGGTTAACAGTGAATTGGACACCATGGTGGCCACCATGGGACAAATTTTGGGGGCCGCGAACCAAAGCCCAGATTTACAAAGGGTGTTCAGCACCTTCCAAGCCAATAGTCCCCAATTGATTGTGAATGTGGACCGCAACCGAGCCAAGAGCTTAGGGGTTCCCGTGGATCAAATTTTCCAGACCATGGAAACGGCCTTGGGCTCTAGCTATGTGAACGATTTTGTCTTGCAGGGCCGCACCTATCGGGTTTACCTCCAGGCTGACGAACAGTTCCGCAGTAGCCCAGAGGATATTAACCGGCTGTATGTGCGTAGTGAATCCGGCACTATGATCCCCATGGCCAATCTGGTCAAGGTTACCCAGGGGGTGGGGGCACCGATCATCACCCATTACAACCTATTCCGTTCCATTGCCATTACCGGGTCAGCCAACCAGGGGGTGAGTACGGGGCAGGCCATGAATGCCATGGCGGCGATCGCCCGTCAAGTGATGCCACCGGGGTTTGATTTCCAGTGGTCGGGGATTTCCTTGGAGGAAGTTACTTCCCAGGGGCAGGCACCAATCATTTTTGGTTTGGGTTTATTGTTTGTTTTCCTGGTATTGGCCGCCCAGTACGAAAATTACGTTGATCCGGTAATCATTCTTTTGAGTGTGCCCCTAGCTATTTTGGGGGCGTTGATGGCGCAAAGTTTGCGGGGCTTTCCCAATGATGTGTACTGTCAAATTGGCTTGGTGATGCTCATTGGTCTGTCGAGTAAAAACGCCATTCTAATCGTGGAATTTGCCAACCAACTCAGGGCACAGGGTTATCCCATTGTTAAAGCGGCCCTAGAGGCGGCCCAGGATCGTCTCCGTCCCATTCTCATGACCGGTTTTTCCACCCTGTTTGGCATTTTTCCCCTGGCGATCGCCACTGGAGCGGGGGCCGGTAGTCGGCAAGCGTTGGGCACAGCGGTGTTTGGCGGTATGTTGGTGGCCACCTTCCTGAGCTTGTTTGTGGTGCCGGTTTTATACATTGTGGTCAAAACCATCAGTGGGCAACTTTTGGCCCCTAAATCCAACCCATCGGAACCTCTCCCCGAAGCCCAGCCCCAGAGCCCGACCCCAGCGC
>NZ_JADEWJ010000294.1:0-4508 GCF_015207725.1 Synechocystis sp. LEGE 06083 | reverse complement strand
GCTGTGTATAAGAGACAGACATTGCCTACTCTTGCAATACTGGCAGCAGGAACGGGGGCGGAACCAAAACCATTGGCGAGCTGAAATACAAGGTTTTCGTACCCAATTGCGCCGCCATTTGACCACCACTCTGAAAAACTACCTGGAGGAAGAATTACCCCAGATTTATCAAGATGCCCTAGGCTACGTGCAGGAGAAAACCGGCCACACAGTGGATTTTCCTCAGAAATGTCCCTATAGTTTGACGCAACTGCTCGAATCCCTTCCCCTTGATTAACAAAGGAAATAGTCACCATGAGTTATCGGATGGACCGCCACAGCTACGCCCACACCTTTGGTCCTACAGTGGGGGATAGGGTGCGGCTGGCGGATACGGAATTATTTATCGAAGTGGAACAGGACTACACCACCTATGGCGACGAGGTCAAATTTGGCGGTGGGAAGGTGGTGCGGGATGGCATGGGGCAATCCCCTTTAAGCCGAGCAGAAGGCGCAGTGGATGTGGTGATCACCAATGCTTTGATTTTGGATTGGTGGGGCATTGTCAAAGCTGATGTGGGCATCAAGAACGGCCGTATTTGCGCCATTGGCAAGGCAGGCAACCCCCATGTCCAAGACAATGTTTCTATTATTATCGGCCCCAGCACCGAGGCGATCGCCGGAGAAGGCATGATTTTAACGGCGGGGGGAATTGATGCCCACGTGCATTTTATTTGTCCCCAACAGATTGAAACGGCCTTAGCTTCGGGGGTTACTACCCTGGTGGGGGGAGGCACTGGGCCAGCGGCGGGCACCAAAGCCACCACATGTACCCCCGGGGCTTGGAATATTCACCGCATGTTACAGGCGTCCGATGGCTTTCCCATTAACCTGGGCTTTTTGGGCAAAGGCAATGGCAGTCAACCGGCGGCCTTAGCAGAGCAGATTAAGGCTGGGGCGATCGGGCTGAAACTCCATGAGGATTGGGGCACTACCCCAGCGGCGATCGACAACTGTTTGAGCGTGGCGGAAGATTACGACGTTCAGGTGGCTATCCACACCGACACCCTTAACGAAGCGGGGTTTGTGGAAACCACCATTGCCGCCCTCAAAAATCGAGTTATTCACACCTATCACACCGAAGGAGCCGGGGGAGGCCACGCACCGGACATTATCAAAATTTGCGGAGAATTGAACGTCCTCCCTTCCTCCACTAATCCCACCCGACCCTACACCATCAACACCCTGGAAGAACATCTAGATATGTTAATGGTGTGCCATCACCTGCACCGTAATATTCCCGAAGATGTGGCCTTTGCCGAGTCTCGGATCCGTCGAGAAACCATTGCGGCGGAGGATATTCTCCATGACCTGGGGGCCTTTAGCATCATTTCTTCCGATTCCCAAGCCATGGGCCGGGTAGGGGAAGTAATTTGTCGCACTTGGCAAACAGCCCACAAAATGAAAGTGCAACGGGGAGCCCTCACCGGGGAAGGGGGAGACAATGATAATCTCCGGGCTAAGCGCTATGTGGCTAAATACACCATCAACCCAGCCATTACCCATGGCATCTCCGAGGAGATCGGTTCAGTGGAAGTGGGTAAGTTAGCGGATCTCTGCCTCTGGAGTCCCGCCTTCTTTGGGGTTAAACCGGAATTAGTGATTAAAGGGGGCATGGTTGCCTACGCCCAAATGGGGGATGCCAATGCTAGTATTCCCACGCCTCAGCCAGTGCATATGCAGCCGATGTTTGCTAGTTATGGTGGGGCGATCGCCGCTACGAGTGTGACTTTTGTTTCCCAGAAGGCAGCGAAAAAAGATATTGGAGAAAAATTGGGACTGAGCAAGCCGGTGGTGGCGGTAAAAAATATTCGCCAGTTAACCAAACGGGATCTGAAACTGAATGATTATTTGCCCCATATTGAAGTAGATCCAGAAACCTACGAAGTGCGGGCCGACGGAGAATTACTCACCTGTGAGCCGGCAACGGTATTGCCCATGGCCCAGCGTTATTTCTTGTTTTAGTAACTTTTGGACCTGTTTTTGGCCATGTAACAATCTGCTACGATGGCCTTGAATTGCCCATTTTTTGACAATATTCCGTCAACATTTTATTAGCAAAGCGTCCTAGAACTATGGCTGTTGACCCCATCCCCCCCATCACATTGCCCCCCATCCAAGACCCTGTGCAAGAAGGAGATTGGTTACGTCAAGGATTACAACAATGGCTTAACCAAGAATTTATCCCCGAAGGAATTAATGCCACCATTGCGGAACGGGCTGCCCAAATTTTTGTACGTCAACGATTGGAAGGGGAAAATGACCTGGGCTCCTTAGTAATTGCCATTGTGACCGAGATGCAAGCTTTTGATTTTCGGGAAAGTTTTTTTAGTGAATTTGCGGTGGCCAATGCTGTCAGCGATCTAATCTTAGAAAGTTTAGGTTATGAAACCTGTTGTGGCCAATCTTAGAACAGGTTAGTGCAGATTTAATTTGTTAACTAATTTTCTCATTTTTAGAGTTTTTAGTTATTCTTTTTAGAATAATTTGCTGGGAAATTTAGCTAGAATTTTTAATAAATTTTTCGTATTATTCGTGAGCAAAGTACGACGATAAGTATCAGCAGCTTTTTTAATTGCTTCCGCTTGGGTAGGGTAGGGATGAATAACACCAGACAATTTACTCAAACCAATTTTATTGACCATGGCTGTGGTTATTTCTGAGATCATTTCCCCTGCGTGGGGAGCGACAATGGTGGCGCCTAAAATTTCATCGCTGTTGGCTATGTGAATAATTTTCAAAAAGCCCTCCGTCTCTCCAGCGGCGATCGCCCGGTCAACCTGGGAGAAGGGAATTTTGATGGTTTTATAGCCTAGGTCTAAAGCATCGGCGGTGGTTTCGTTGAGTCCTACGTGGGCAATTTCTGGGTCAGTGTAGGTCACCCAGGGCATGGTTAAATGACTTAATTTACTACGTCCTAAACCGAAGGGAGAAAAGAGAGTATTTTTAATCACAATGCGGGCGGCAGCATCGGCGGCATGGGTGAATTTCCAGTCCATACAGATATCCCCGGCGGCATAAATTTGTGGGTTGGTAGTTTGCAAATAATCGTTGACTTTCACGCCTCGGTGATCGAATTTTACCCCCACAGCCTCTAAGTTTAATCCCTCCACATTAGGGGCTCGTCCTGCACCAACTAGAATTTCATCGACGATAACTGAACCTAATTCACCGTTATTGCTGTAGTGTAAAACCTTACCATTTTCTGTGAACTCTGCCCGTTCTAATTTGACATTTAAAACTAGTTTAATGCCATCTTTAAGTAAGGATTGTTGAACAATTTCCGCAGCTTCTGGATCTTCTTTGTTTAATAAATGGTCACCTCGATGAAGCAGAGTCACCCTTGCTCCCAACCGCTGAAAGGCTTGGGCTAGCTCACAGCCAATGGGGCCACCGCCAATAACCGCCAGGCGATCGGGACATTTCGTTAAAGAAAATACTGTTTCATTAGTTAAAAATCCGACTTCTTCTATACCGGGAATGTCAGGTTTTACCGCCCTAGCTCCAGTGGCGATTACAGCTTTTTTGTAATTAAGAATAGTTTCCCCTACCTCAATTTTATTGTTACGCAAAAAATGTCCTTGTCCAAGAAAAACATCAATGCCTAAATCCCGAAATCTTTGGGCAGAATCATGGTGGCTAATACCAGCCCGAATTTGGCGCATTCTGGCCATCACGGCCGGAAAATCAACTTCAATATTGTCTGGTTTTTTAACGCCCAAACTGTCGGCATTATTCATTATTCCTACCACGCGGGCCGAGCTAATTAAGGCCTTGGATGGAACGCATCCCACATTGAGGCAATCACCTCCCATCAAATGCTTTTCAATTAGGGCGACTTTGAGACCAATACCTAAACCAGCCGCCCCGGCCGCCACCACTAAACCGGCAGTTCCTGCACCAATAACCACTAGATCATATTGATCTTTGGGAGCAGGATTGATCCAATCGGGGGGATGAACATGGGCTAATAATTGCTGGTTATATTCATCTAGGGGGGTAATGTCAATACTAAATATAGTGGGGTTATTCATAGGGATAATTGTGTAACAAAAAATTATTTGAAATTGAAATAAATGTCACATTAAAAACCAAAATTATTTCTAAATTATCAATTTAATTTGAAAAAGATTCCTGAACAATAATTCAAAAACAAACTGCTATTCAACTACTTCCGATGTTAGAATCGCTTCATCTAAAGCCTTTTTAGCAATTTTAGTGACATAGATAGTAACGGCAACGGTGGCAATAAAGCCAATGATGCGGATTGCCCATTGTAAAGTGGGATTAGCTTGGTTAGTTTCTGTGCCAACAGTGGCTAAACTTCCAGCTAAAGAGCCAATGTAAACATACATAATGGTGCCGGGAATCATGCCGAGAGAGCCAATGACATAATCCTTTAAAGAAACGCCGGTGATGCCATAACCATAATTTAATAAATTACAGGGAAACACTGGAGAAAGCCTGGT
>NZ_JADEWJ010000293.1:0-4527 GCF_015207725.1 Synechocystis sp. LEGE 06083 | reverse complement strand
AATATTACTTGGTCAGTCTTGATAATTAATTGACTAATTAGCCGATGAGTTTAGTTTTGTTAGTGGTATTTTTTCTGTTAACCAACGCTATCTTTACCAAGGTGTTGATCAGCTTGCCTGAATATTTTGTTAATCAAGGAGCAATGGTGGGGCGTTTTGCCATACTGGGATTAATCGTTCTTTTTCTCAGTTGGACAATGGGGGATGATTGACCATGGTGCCCCAACAGTTAATTTTAAAAAATTTCCTCAGTTACCAAAATGTTAGTCTAGATTTCCGCGGTCTACACACAGCCTGTATTTGTGGGGCTAATGGAGCAGGCAAATCATCTTTGTTGGAGGCCATTACTTGGGCAATTTGGGGTAAGTGTCGGGCCGAAAGTGAGGATGATGTGCTCCACAATGGCACCGATCAAGTAAGGGTAGATTTTGAATTTATTAGTAATAACCAAACCTATCGAATTATTCGCAGTCGCCAACGCGGCCGCAGTAGTGTAACGGAATTCCAAATCAAAAGCGGCGATCATTTCCGCACCCTTTCCGCTAAAGGACTCAGGGCTACCCAGGAAAAAATCACCACCACGCTGAAATTAGATTACGAAACCTTTGTTAATTCGGCCTATCTGCGCCAAGGAAGGGCCGATGAATTTATGTTGCGCAAACCCAGTGAACGTAAACAGATCTTGGCAGATTTATTAAAGTTAGACCAGTATGAATTACTGGCAACTAGAGCGAAGGATATTTCCAAGGAAGCCAAGGGTAAAATTAATATTCTCAATGAACGCTTGCAAATATTAGAGCAGGACTTGAACCAGCGACCGGATGTGGTAGCTAATCAAGAAAATTTAACCGCAGAAATTAAAGTGGTTCAAGCTCAACAAGAGCAGACGCAATGGCAGTTACAACAGCTACAAACTAGTCAAAATCAACGGCAACAATGGCAAAAGCAAGCTGGTTGGCAACAACGACAATGTCAGGAGTTGACCACTGAAATTGCCAGGTTACAGAATCAGAATGAGGAAATTGCTCAGCAATGTCAAAAACTAGAATTATTGTTGGAACAAGAAGCCGTTATTCAAACTAATTTTCAGCGTTATCAAAACCTACAAAGCCAGGAAGCAGAATTAGCTAAAGACTTTCAGCAATATCAAAATTTACAACAGCAACGACAGGATTTAGAGCAACAGTTACAACGCCAAGAAAATGAATTAGCACGACAAACGGAGCAACAACTTCTGCGCTTGGAGCATCTAGATAAACAACTGGCTGAATTACAACCTATTTTAGCCCAACAGCAGGACATTGAAGTGGAGTTAGGTAAGTTAAAAACTGCTAAGCAAAAACTAAGTCAACTTGATAACCTCCAGCACCAAGTTGCCCCCCTTTTACAACGAAGTTCTGTCCTACAAGCGGATTTAGAAAGGGCCAGGGCCCAGTGTCAGGCGCAACTAGAGCAACGGCAGGCGATCGCCAAACAGTTACAGATAGCCATTGCCGCCATCCCCGACCAAAGAAGAGCTTTTCAGGCTTTGGACGAGGAAATTTCCCAACTAAAAAATAAACAGGTTTACCTTAAACGGGTAGAGGAAAAAGGCCAGGAAAGGGGTCATTTCAAAGAAAGATTGCAGGAAAATCAAAGATTATTTGAAAAACAGTTACGGGAATTAGAGCAAAAACTGAGTTTGTTAGATATTCCTGGGGCAACTTGTCCCCTGTGCGAACAGGGTTTAGATGGCCATTATCACCAGCAGGTAATCGAAAAAACTGAACATCAATGTCAAGAATTACGCAATCAAATTTGGATCTTAAAGGAACAAATTACCCTGGCGGATCAAGAATTGGCCATTCTTCGTAATGAATATAGAGAAATTGCCGATGGTTTAAATAATTTAGAACAATTGTTGCAACATTATGGGCAAATGGAAGCTGAATTAGAAAAAAGTGGAGAAAACCATGAGCGATTGGTGGATTTAAATGAGCAAATCGCTGACCTAGAACTAAGCTTAAACCAAGGGACTTTTGCTGCCTCTCTCCAACTGGAATTAGCTGTTCTGGAGCAGGAATTGACTAGCTTAGCCTACGACGAACAAACCCACGCATTGGCCCGTTCTACGGTGGATCAACTGAGAAAGGGGGAAATCCGCCACGCTAAGTTTAGAGAAGCCCAAGCCAAGCATCGACAACTAATGGCCGATCGCCCTGGGTTGGAGGAAAAATTGCTGGCATTACGTTCCCAATTACAAAGTTTGGGCACCAGTTCCCTCCTACATCAACAATGGCAACAGGCAGAAGCCGTCCTATCCCAACTGAATTACAACAGCGAAACCCATCAACAATTGTTGGGGGAATTGCGTCGTCAACAGTCTTGGCAATTACGGCACCAAGAACTAGAGCAGGCTCGGCAACAATTACCCATTCTGGTGCAACGGGCCCAGGAATATCGAGAGCTCATTGGCGATCGCCAGCAGGCCTTAGGAGAAAGGCAGAGGGAATTGGCCCAGTTGGAGGAACAAATTCGTCAATATGCAGACCATAGGGAACAAATTCAATTGTTGGAGCAAGAATTAGGACAAAGAAGGCAACAGTTGGATAATCTCTTGGCTAAAAAAGGGGGGTTGGAGCAATTGTTAATCCAAATTGACACTTTGCAGGAAGAATATGAAGAAACTAAACAGCAGTTTAATCAAGCTCAAAAACAGTTTCGCATCCATGAAGAGTTGAGCAAAGCCTTTGGCAAAGATGGTATTCAAGTAATGATTATTGAAAATATTTTACCCCAGCTAGAAGCGGAAACCAATTACATCTTGGCTCGGTTAACGGGTAATCAACATCATATTCAGTTTGTTACCCAAAAAGAGGGCAAAAGCAGCACTAAACGTAAGCCTAAAATGATTAATACCCTGGATATTCTCATTGCTGATGCCCAGGGTACCAGGCCCTATGAAACCTATTCCGGCGGGGAAGCTTTTCGGATTAATTTTTCTATCCGTTTAGCCCTGGCCAAATTATTGGCTCAACGTTCTGGTACCGCTTTGCAATTACTGATTATTGACGAAGGTTTTGGTACCCAAGATGCGGACGGTTGCGATCGCCTGGTGGCCGCCATCACAGCCATTGCCTCGGACTTTGCTTGTATTTTAACTGTCACCCATATGCCCCAGTTTAAGGAGGCTTTCCAACAGCGCATTGAGGTGAATAAAACTGAATTTGGCTCCCAATTGGCCATTGTCAGCTAGGCTCGGTACGGGACTAAAAAATCCTCTCGTTTTCACCTAGTTTGACAAGAAAAATTCCTAGATTAAAGAGAAATAAAACACCAGCAAAAATTAACTATGTTTACTGCCATCGGGGAGAATGGCTCCCGTTAACTTGGCCGCCGTTAGCTTGACCATAATCCGATTACCCGCGCCAATTTTAGCCCCTTGCAAATTCGCCCCGCTGAGATCCGCCCCACTTAAATCCGCTCCGACTAAATTAGCTTCTTGTAAATTTGCCCCCCGCAGGTTAGCTTCCAACAAATTAGCCCGGAAAAGATTGGCCCGAAACAGGTTGGCATTTTCCAAATTAACTTGGTGTAAAAAACTATCACTCAAATCCGCATTACTCAGGTTAGCGGACACCATTTTTCGCCCTGATAAATCCTTTTCTTTCAAGTTGGCCCAACGCAAGTCCGCCCCGGTTAAGTCTCGATAGTAGGGTCGATTATGGTTTTCCTGATGATGGTGGGAATTAGAACTATGGTTATGGCTGGTCTGCTGTTGATCATGAGGCCGGGATTGACGATCGCCGGGAGGTGGGTAAGGTGGTGGATCTTTGGCCCTAGGCTTGGATTTAGGCTTAGCTTTGGGGGCCTTGCTGGGCTGATCCTTTTTAGGCACCTGGGAAGTTTTAGCGCTTAACTCCAACTCCAGCATTTCCTTGAGACGATCGCGGGCTTGGTTGATTTCCTTCAGTTTGCTGGCCGCCTTGGCTAACAGACGGGGATTGTCCCTGGGCAGGCGATCGGGATGCCAAACAAAGGCCAAATCTCGATAGGCTTCGTTGATTTCCTCCAGACTAGCCCCCACCTCTAGCCCCAGGATTTCGTAGTAGTGGGAAAACTCTTGCATAATCACCGCTGTGCAATGGCCCACTTAAAAGCGTAATATAGAAAGGTTGTCAATTTTTAAAATCCCAGAGAAGTCATGGCAGTTCCCAAGAAGAAAACCTCCAAAGCCAAACGTGATCAACGCCGAGCTCACTGGCGCAGACAAGCTTCATCGCAAGCGGAAAAGGCTTTATCCCTCGGCAAATCTATTTTATCTGGCCGTTCTACTTTCCTCTATCCCCCTGCAGAAGAAGAAGGGGAAGAAGAGTAGAGATAGAGATGATGTAGATATAAATTTTCAGTTAGCTGTCGGTTAGCTGAATTTAGCATTAAGGTGAGGGGCGATCGCCAAGGATAAAAAGGTTTTGGGAAAAATAGTTGAATTGATTGAACTTCAATGCTTAACCGGTTCCCGAAGCTTCGCCCAACTCCCTACCAAAC
>NZ_JADEWJ010000292.1:0-4529 GCF_015207725.1 Synechocystis sp. LEGE 06083 | reverse complement strand
TGGTGGTGCGGGGCACAGTGACTCCATTGGGGGTGATCAACTGGTCTGGATTTGTCCCCCGATAGACAATGGATGGTTGTAATACCCTTCGTTGTACACCGCCGGAATAAATGTAGGTGTAACTGTTGCCGTAGGGATAAAAATAGGCCCCTCCAAAGACTGGACGGTAACCACTGGTGTGATAGCCGCTGGGGGTGGGTTCACAAATCACACCATCGGTTTGACAATCGGCTCGACTGCCATAGACTGGGGCATTGCGTTGGTGCTCTTCCTGGGCCGCTTTCATTTGGGCTTCACATTCCTCGGGCCGAATGGGAGGCGGACTTGGGGCATTGGGTAATTTGCCGGCTTTGTGGGCCTCCACCAAAACCTGATACTCCTTGGCCTGATTGGTGGTGTCTGTTTTACATTCCGCCACACTGGTGTAGTAAAGAGCTTCGATTTTCTCGTTATTGCCTGCCCCACTACCCTGATTCGTTTTGGGGTTATTGCCTTTACAACTGGTGCTAACCATGGCCAAAACCGCTACCATGGCGAGATATTGCCTGACTTGTTTGCGGTAAATGGGCCGAGAAATGTTGCCGGGGAAATGATTGGGGTCCATGGCGATCGCCGGGGGATCAGTGGTGATGGGATTATTGTATTAAGATTTTTCTGCAGTAAACCGATTAGCAAAAATTATTTACGAACCAGTTGCAGGCATTGGGGAGTTTAACCAACATTGTGCCCAATTCCCCCGCAAAAAAAATTAAGCTTGATTAAGTTGCTAGGCTATCAACAAATGGATTTTTCCCTCGGGAAAATTTTCCAGCCCATGCCCAATACCTTGAATGAATTATGGTGCTAGACGAACAAGCAAAGAAAACCCTCCTACGCAAAATTCCCCACGGGCTCTACGTCTGTGGTGTTAAGTCCGGAGACGAAGCCAATGGTTTCACCGCTAGTTGGGTAATGCAGGGCTCCTTTGAGCCCCCCCTGGTGGTTAACTGCGTGCGCACTGACTCCATTTCCCATCGGCTGTTACAGGAAAGTGGTCAGTTTGCCCTCAGCTTTCTGGCGGCGGATCAAAAGGATGTGGCGGCGCAATTTTTTAAGCCCCAACGACGGGTGGGGGACAAGTTTGAAAACTTTGACGTGCTCGACGCCCCAGAAACCGGTTGCCCTGTGCTCAAAGATTGCTTAGGCTATGTGGAATGTCGGGTGGTGGGGTCGGTGGCCCACGGCGATCACACCGTTTTTGTCGGCGAAGTGATTGGCGCCCAAGTTTTCAATGAAGGAGAACCCCTATTGCTGGAAAGCACCGGCTGGAACTACGGCGGTTAGTTAGAACGTGTCTGAAAGGCTAACCTAGTCCTCTAACTGTTGGGGGAAAACTATTTAAAATCCCATCAATCCCCGACGGCTTCTAGCCAATTGTCCTCGTCACCATGGAGTAAATGCTCGGCCGCCTCCATTAGGTCGGGCATTAGCCCCTTAATGTCTTTTTTGTTTTCTAGATAAGTTCGCAGGGCAACGAGGGGATCAAGGGCAGAACCAACCCCCAATTCTGGCAAGCGGGGCCGGGCCAACTGGCTCACTAACTCTGGGCGAATAGTGTAGGAATGGCTTGGTTTGAGGGCCTCTTGTAACCGGCGATTATCTATTTGTTCCAACTGTTCAGAGCGGATTTGGTAAATTAGCCGCACCACTGCAGCATCGATGTTGGTTTGATTAATCGCAGTCAAAAGTTCTGTCTGGGGATCTTCCGCTTCGGTCACGTCCACCTTAATAGTTTTAAAGGGCCGGGCCGGCAGGGCACAAAACTGCCAATCAACTTTTCCCTTAGTAATCTCTAGCCAAACATAACCCTTATCTTCCTTTTCTTCGCCAAAGTCCACCCTTTCGATGCTGCCAGGATATACCACGGGGGGGTTGTTATGGGGATTGAGGTTTTGATGTTTATGGACATGGCCCAGGGCAACGTAATCAAATTCGGATCGATTGATCAAAGCCATGGGAATGGTAAAACCTTTACCCACGGAGAGGGTTTTTTCCGCCCCAAAGGTGGCTCGGTCTGCCATTAAATGGGCCAGCAAAATAGTTGGGAGTTGGGGGTCTAAGCTCCGGACTTCCGCTTCTAAAATGGGCTGTAACTTTTTCAGCAAGAGCAAATTAATTGCTTCTAAGGATAATCCCTCCGTTTCCGGCCTGGTCAACAGGGTAGAACGGGTCAGCCATGGTAGGGTGACAATTTGCAAATCTCCATTCGCCGTAGGAATTAAATGGGTGGCAAGGCGATCGCCGACAATGAAGCCGGGTACAGCTAGGGTGCGATAAATACATAAACTAGCTCCCCCACTACCCTGGGAATGTTGATCATGGTTCCCCACCAACAGCACCGTAGGAATATTGGCATCCGCTAAACGACGAAATTCCGCCGCAAACGCTTCCTGAACGTAGGGGGGCGGGGTGGCATCAGGAAAAGCATCTCCCCCAAATAGGACCACATCGGCCGGTTCGGCGATCGCCCGGTCAATGCAAAGCCTGAGACTATGAATGAAGTCCTCCAGTCTGGTATTCAGTCCCGTGGCCGGATTAATGTGCCCATGGGAAAAACCACTGCCCAGGTGAATATCAGAAAGGTGCAGGACTTTTAACATGGCAATGACTCTCTAACAACAAAAAAGGGAAGACTTCTAGTCCTCCCTTCATCCTATGGCAGTGGCCCGCCAGGAGACCTAATTATTCAACACCGGGGGCAATCAATTCCCTTGTTTCACCGGGGATGACCACCACTTGGTTGTCTTCACCAATGTCCACCAGGGCCTGACTGCCTTCCTTGAGGCGACCAGAGAGGATTTCCTCTGCTAGCACATCTTCCAACAGGCGCATAATGGCCCGACGGAGGGGACGGGCACCATAGGCAGGGTTGAACCCCTCTTCCACAATGCGCTCTTTGAACTTGTCGGTGACCTGGAGAGAAATTTCTTTTTCCACCAACCGGGCAAACACATCCCGCAGCAGGATTTCGGAAATTTCCTTGACTTCCTCCTTGTTCAATTGACGGAAGACGATGATTTCATCTAAACGGTTCAAGAACTCAGGACGGAAGTAGTTTTTCAACTCTTCATTCACCAGGGAGCGAATGCGATTGTATTGGGACTCCGCCTGGTCTTCGGCAAAGTCAAAGCCTAAACCACCGCCACCTTTTTCAATCACCTTAGAACCAATGTTGGAGGTCATGATCAGCAGGGTATTTTTGAAGTCCACTGTGCGACCTTTGGCATCGGTAAGGCGACCATCCTCCAAAATTTGCAGGAGCATATTGAAGATGTCCGGGTGGGCTTTTTCAATTTCGTCGAACAGCACCACAGTGTAGGGACGGCGGCGTACCGCTTCCGTTAACTGACCACCTTCGTTGTAGCCCACATAACCCGGAGGAGAACCAATCAATTTAGAAACGGTGTGACGTTCCATAAACTCAGACATATCCAAGCGGATCATGGCTTCCTCGGAACCGAAGAAGTAGGCCGCTAGGGCTTTGGTCAGCTCGGTTTTACCTACCCCGGTGGGACCGGAGAAGATGAAGCTCGCAATGGGACGGTTAGGATTTTTCAGTCCGACCCTAGCCCGACGGATAGCACGGGAAACGGCCTTAACGGCGTCTTCCTGGCCAATTAACCGTTGATGGAGGGTGTCTTCCATGTGCCACAGTTTTTCCGACTCCCATTCTGTCAGCTTGTTCACCGGCACCCCCGTCCAGGAGCCGACAATGTGGGCAATTTCTTCAGAGTTGACTTCCGGCTCACCACTATCCCCTTCTGCTTTTTTAGAAGAGGCGATCGCCCGGATTTGTTTTTTAATTTCGTCTTCCCGGTCCTTGAGTTCCCCAGCTTGCTCAAAGTCCTGATTGCGGACAGCATCATCTTTTTCTTTAAGAATTTGCCGTAGTTCCTTATCTAACTCCTTGGCGGCGGGGGGCAATTGGGAATTAATCAACCGCACCCGAGAACCAGCTTCGTCAATCAGGTCGATCGCCTTATCGGGCAGGAAGCGGTCGGAGATATAACGGTCGGAAAGTTTGGCCGCCGCTTCTAGGGCTTCGTCCAAAATTTTCAGTTTGTGGTGCTGCTCGTAACGTTCCCGCAGACCATAAAGAATCTCGATGGTTTCTTCGACAGAGGGTTCCCCCACCATCACCGGCTGAAAACGGCGTTCCAGGGCGGCGTCCCGTTCAATGTGCTTACGGTACTCATCGAGGGTGGTTGCCCCAATACACTGCAATTCTCCCCGGGCTAAGGCGGGCTTGAGAATATTGGCGGCGTCGATCGCGCCTTCGGCGGCCCCGGCCCCAATGAGGGTGTGAACTTCATCGATCACCAGGATGATGTTACCGGCCTGGCGGATTTCATCCATGATTTTTTTCAGCCGTTCCTCAAATTCTCCCCGGTATTTGGTGCCCGCCACCAACAGACCAATGTCCAGGGTGACGACCCGTTTTTCTTCGAGAATGTCGGGAATATCTTTGTTGGCAATGCGCTGAGCTAGAC
>NZ_JADEWJ010000027.1:0-22087 GCF_015207725.1 Synechocystis sp. LEGE 06083 | reverse complement strand
ACAGTTTACTATACGTGTCTACACATTGTACTGTCTTTTTCGCTTCTCTTACCTTCGTCATACTCCCTCCAAGCTTTCCAGCCTTTTATCTCCATTCTAATTCACCCATTTTGATGAAAGAGGGGTAGGTAGTGGATTAACCGCACGATTGCTCTCTCTGAGACTAAACCGTGCACACGGCTGTGCAAATGCTGGAGCCGTTGGTTAAAGATGCCCAGCATGTGCAGTGCCATTTCTGGAGCTTCCCGAAACCCATTCAATAGAGCTTCCCTCTGGATGGTCAATACTTTAATCGGCTCTAGGGCTGTGGCAGTAGCAGGGGCCACACCATTACCGAACAAAGCTGGGGCAGCAAATACTTCATCGCCCCTCAGCAACCTCAAGATAGTTTCCTTACCTGATTCAGAGATTTTGGTGAGCCGCAAGGAACCCGTCACTAACAGATAGAGGCAAGCAGGCAGGGCATCGCCTTCATAAAATACAACTTCATCGCTCTCGTAGGTCTTCAGACTACTATGCTCGGCAAGTTGACCTAGCAGTAGTGGCTCTAATTCTTTAAACAGGCTGATGTACTGAAGCTGCTGGACATCGATCTGCATGGTGACATTGTCAGGGAGGCTCGTGAATCTCCATTAGACCATAGGGGACATCAGGAACAGGTCAGTGTTCTCTCCATGAGCTACCTCATAAACAGGACTAAGCCTCTCTGTGAGAATAAAAGTATACTTCCCTGGTAAATGTCATGACGGTCACCCCACTCAATCTCAAGACTGCCTCTGGACATCAAGTGCTAGCAGCGGCCGGTAAAAAGATCCTGCGTCCCGGCGGGCGGAAAGCCACAGAAATCTTGTTTACCTGGGTCAATTTTCAACCCGGTGAGACGGTGCTAGAGCTAGCCGCCAGTTTTGGCTACAGTGCCATTGCCCTAGCCCAGAGTTATGGTGTCAAGGTGGTGGGCATCGAAAAAAATCCTGAGAGTGTGGCCCGCGCCCGGGCCAACGTAGAGGCTGCTGGCCTGAGTGCTCAGGTGAATATCCGTGAAGGCGACTTTTTTCACCTGGAGCGCATCCCAGAGCAATTTGACTATGTTCTGGGAGAAGCCATTTTATCCATGCAGTCAGCCCCCGCTAAAGCCAAAATTTTACAGGGGGTAGGAGCTCGTCTTAAACCTGGTGGGCAGTACCTCAGCCATGAAATGCTAGCCCAAGGTGCCCACATTGAAGACATTTACCGAGAACTGGCAACCACTATTCGGGTTAACACAGCCCCGCTCAATGAATTGGACTGGCAAGGAACCTATGAACAGGCTAACCTGACCGTGCAACAGCATCACACTGGTCCCATGGCTTTACTGAACCCCCTGACCATCGCCCAAGAAGAAGGCTTGGGTACCCTGCTGAGTCTGGGTTGGAATTTACTGGTGCATCCGCCTATGCGGCAACGGATTTTAGCCATGCAGCAGGTATTTACCAAGTACGGCGACGATCTAGGCTACATCATTCTCCGTGCCCAGAAACCTAGCTAGCTCTAAGTTACCTAATCACCTTCCATCTTTACCTGAAAGCCACTATGAAAACCCCAATCCTTACGTTTCAAGCAACTTTTACCCGTCTACAGGAGCACATCGAATACCCTAAGGCAGGAGTGTTGAGCAAAGCTTTATTGCAGGACAAAACCTGCCAATACACCCTCTTTTGTTTGGCGGCGGACACCGAAATTTCAGAGCATACTTCCACCCGCAATGCCGTGGTGCAAGGAATAGAAGGCACTGGCATTTTGACCCTAGAAGGTAAGGATATTTCCCTAGAGCCAGGGGTGTTTATTGTCATGCCGGCCAACGCCCCCCATGCCCTGAAGGCGATCTCAGATTTAGCCTTCTTACTAACCCTGTCGCAGCCCTAGAGAAAGTCATGGTTTGTTAACTTATCTTGGGACAGGATGTGATTTTGTCAGCATTTTGTAAAACTAGATACAGCAATAAGTCATCCTGCTTCCATTAAAAAGTTTGGACTTGTCCTATGCCACTATGCCTAAACCTCTAGCTCCAAACCGAGACGACCCCTGTTTGGAATCCGGTTTGTCATATCACTTACACCCGTGACACCTGGGTCAAACTCGAATATCCGCCTACCGCCTATGCCGCCGATGAAGCCAAACTTCTCTGCCAAGGGCCTGCCAACACTTGGGTAACTTGGGTGCCTGACCATGGCGAAGTGGTAGTGGATCGCAGTCATTTTTACTGTTAGGGCTTATCTTCTCCTCACTGGAGTAGTGGCTAACCTTATAAATCAGCGTTAAAACCTGCGCTTGAGTTATTGCTATGGATAACCTAATCTGCCATTGATTGGGATGAAATGTTTGAATATCTGCCAGGCACTGTGGTGGAACTGAAAAAGGAGCCTGGCATACCTCAAAAAATTGATTACTACGAAGCCACCATGGTGCCTCCTATATGGCTTATAGATGACCCTCGACCGCATTCCCACGAACTGCGTATTTTATCTCGCCGTACCATCCGAGCTTGCGACCTAACTGTTTTGGTCTAAGAACATCGGGTTCATAGCCCTCAATTAGTTGTGTAGCAAAGCTTCCAGGATTCATAGAGAACCCTGGGAGTCAGTTTTACTGGTTCAATACATCACTTTTGTGTTGAGGGGCAGCAGCAATGGCGGCTACCTGGGCTTTCAATTCCTCTGAGACTCCCATTTCCTCCAGGGTGATCATCAAGTCTTCCGCTACAGCATCGAAGTGTTCGTGGTTGAGACCATGATTTTGCACCAGTTCTTGGTGGGCTTCCCGCATATAGCGACCATCATATTTATCTGTGCCGCCAAAGGCATAGGTTAAAAAAGCCTTTTGGTGGGCCCTCTGCTTAACCATATCCACATTGGCAAAGAAGTGTTTGATACGGTCATCCTGAAGCACCCGCTCATAAAATTTATCAACGGCTAGATCTACGGCCGCAGCACCGCCTAGTTGCTCGAATAAGGTCGTCATGGATTCTCCTTGAGAGTAAAAAACTATTGAGAGACCCCCGGTTTCTCGAAGAAGCCAGGGATAAGGATTAGAGGTTATTGACCCTCTACAGCGGGACTCACAGCTTCAGATGGGCCCAGTTGAGTGGGCTGATGGAAAACGGAGTACACTGCTCGTACTGTAAACACCACTATGCCAATTGACCCCAGGGTAAAGACAATATCGCCGGGGATACGTAACCAAACTGTCCACTGCATCCAGGATGAACCAATCACCTCCGCACTGCGGGCATACCAGGTACCCTGGTTAATCGATTGCATGAGTTGGTAAAAGCCATTGGGAATCAAGCCCAAGACCATCATCATCCCTAGACCACCATTGAGGCTCCAAAAGGAGAACCGCAGAATCTTCTCATTCCAGGCCCGGTCCGGCACAATTTCCCGCAGGGAGAACAGCATTAAGGCGATCGCCAAACAGCCATAGACTCCAAACAGGGCACTGTGGGCATGGATGGGGGTGGTGTTAAGGCCTTGGGAGTAGTAAAGGACGATCGGCGGGTTAATCAAAAACCCAAAGACCCCAGCACCCACTAGGTTCCAAAAGCAGGTAGCTAAAAAGAACCGTAACGGCCAGCGGTAGAAACGCTCGGCTTGCTCGGACATCCGCAGGGTTTTGACCACCTCAAAGCCAATTAAGGTAAGGGGAACCACCTCTAAGGCAGAAGCCACGGCCCCCATGGCGGCAATAAACGATGGTGTGCCGGCAAAGTAGAGGTGGTGCAACGTGCCGATGACACCACTGCCCAGGTACAAAATGGTGGTTAGGTAAGTAGCTCGCAATGCTGAAGACTTTTTCAAAAATCCCAGTTCGCTACAGAGGTAGGCAATGGTCACCGTGGCAAACACTTCAAAAAAGCCTTCTACCCAGAGATGCACCACCCACCAGCGCCAGTATTCCGCCATGCTCAGGGAGGTGTGATTGTTATACATCAGCCCCGCAGCGTAAAACAGGGGAATGGTAATGGCACTGTAGAAAAAGAAGTGGTTCAGCCCAGTTTTATTGCCTTCGGCTTTGAGGGCAGGGCGTAGGGCACGAAACATTAACCACAGCCAAAAGACCATGCCACCGATCAGCAACAATTGCCAAAGACGACCCAGTTCCACATATTCATAGCCTTGATGACCAAACATAAAACTGTTGTCGCCGGTGAGAAAGCCCTGCACACTGGCCCAGGAGCCAATCAGGGAACCCACCACCACCACCGTTAAAGCAATGAGCAAGCCACCGTTGCCCCACACCTGACCCTTAGGTTCCTGCTTGCCAAAGCGGGGGGCAAAATATAGACCCGCCGCTAGCCAACAGGTGGCAATCCAAAACACTGCCAGTTGTAGGTGCCAGGTACGGGATGCCGCATAGGGAAGGTATTGCTGGAGGGGTAGGCCGTAGAAGCCATCCCCTTCCACTGCATAGTGGGCCGTGACCATTCCCATGGCAATCTGTACCCCAAACAAGGCCATGGCCACCCCAAAAAACAGGCTGGTGGCTTTTTGGCTAGGGGTAGCAATACGAATGGCGGGGCGATCGGGGACAACCTGAACTTCTTCCGCATCTTCTTGAGTGAGGTAGATGACCAGGATTCTTGAGTGAGGTAGATGACCAGGAAAGCGGCGATCGCAAAAATCAGCACTATCACTGACACAATGGACCACACCAAGAATTGCCCCGGTGGTTGATTACCAATCAAGTCATCGTGGGGCCAGTTAGCTGTGTAGGAAAATGGGGCATTGGGGCGATTCGCTGCCGCCGCCCAGGCCGTCCAGGTAAAGAAAGTGGTGACATCATGGATATCCTGCTCGCTTTTAAACCAGCCATTGGGGATGGAGTGAATGCGGGAACCATGGGCTAATAGCTCTTGGTAGTCGGCAAACACTTGCTTGAGACCTTCCGTTTGGGCAGAAGTAAGGACCAAAGTATCGGTCTCCGCATCATAGCGGTTGGGCTTAAACTGTTCCTGAACCTGAACTTCTAGCAATGCCCGATCTGAGGCACTGAGAGCTTCAAGGTTAGCTTGGGAAAAACTGGGATCATTGGCGTAGAGTACCCCTGCTGTGGCTAGTCCCCAACGGTGCAAAACATCCGCTGTCCAGTCGGGAGCTAGATAACTCCCGTGGCCCCAAACACTGCCCACGTGCTGGCCGCCCCTGCCTAGGTAGGTAACCTGACCATTTTCCACATCGGCAGCGGTGAAAATTATTTCCTGTTGGGGCGACTGGACTATGCCGGGATGGGGGGGAGCATATTTCGATATGGCAGCCCCGGCCCCCAATAAAACGCTGAAGGTGATAACGCAAATGAGTATCAGCCATACCGGTAAATTAAAGCTTCTAGATCGAGCGCGAGACAGCCCTGCAACTTCAAGGGATGGATTAGCCATAGTTAAAGAGTATTTTTAAAACGTTTCTGTCGACCCACTTCAGACATAGAGATTTATTGGGGATAGCTCTACCCATGCAGGGTTAGACATGGCTTGAGTAACTTGATCTGACTATTCGGTGCAAGTCTAACAGACCGTTCTCAGCTCCTCTATGAGCTAGCTCATGGCTCAAAAGGAAACAAGCCATACTTCTTGGCAACGAAGCAAGCAAATACATAAAAACCACAAAAAAGAGCTCCGAGCTTTACTGGCGGCAGTTTGAAAGGGGTCATAGTAAAGCCAGCAACGTTTATTGAGTAGCCAGGGTAACAATTCCGTTACACATCTAGCTCCAACAAGAACAGATTTAACACGACAATCGAACACGGGAAAGACTCTTCTACTTCTAACTCCAACAAGTCTTTGTCGCCTGTAATTAGATAATCAGCCTGTCCTACCAACGCCAGCACCAAAAAAGGTACATCAAAGGGATCTCGGCATGGGGGAGTTACCGGTAAAGGGTTAGGTATCTCAACTGTTTCGCAAAACGGTAGGTAATCAGCTAATAAATCCTCTCTTTCTGTTGGACTTAGCCTAAATTTGGGGTAAGCAAGCACCCGCATTAACTCTGTAACTGTTACCTTCGACACCAAAGGGATACAGCCCCCAGACTGCCATATTCCACGTAGTTTACCCGTCACACCACCAAAGATTAAGGCTGACACCAACAGATTAGTGTCGATAACAACCCGTGGAGCAGCCTTCATGACTGACGTGCCCAGTCCACAGCATTGGTAATATCTTCTTCTGTTATGTTCAGAGCCGCTAACTTAGCTCTGACAGCATCAGCTCGTTGGATTCGGACAGGGGTAAGAATAATTTGTCCACCCTGCACTGTGACTTCAAAGTACTCTGCCGAGCCAATCTGTTGGGTAACGGACTTAGGCAAAGTGAGCTGATTCTTAGATGTCAACTTAGCCAGCATGACATTGCAACTCCAAGGCGAAAAAAAGAAAACAAGGATTCCTTACTTAGTATAACTTGGGCACCTGGTTTACAGAACTGCAGGGGATTTAGGGATTCTTCGACTGTGTAGTCCCAATTCACCTAAAACACCTACCGATAACCCTCACTCCAACTTGGAAATGGGGGTTTTGTGTGCCAAAGTTTTGTCCGTTAATAGGTCTTGCACTGTGGCCAATAATTCCCGTTTTTCATTGACTTCAAAGAGAATCGAAAGTCTGTCGCCGCTCATTTGTCCAGGGGGATTGAGGGTGAACGTTACTAAGTCATGGCGGGCTTCTAGGGAACGGAAGGATTGCTGGCTATGGAGTTCGGAATTAACCAAGCGTCCCTGTTCGTCATAAATAACTTCCGATTGGCTCAATTTTGCTAGTTCACCGACGTTGAGGCGGATGGCGGTCTGATTGGCATTGGCTGTTTGTAACGTCAGTGGTTCAGGACATTGGCAAGGGTATTTAGTCCCTGCTTCAAATAGGGGGTGATAGGTGTAGGATTTTGTGCTGGGTTGCCAGAGACGAATCACATAACTGTGGCGTAGATAGTCTTCAATGGCAGTTACCTGACCCAGACATAATGCCCCATGGCACACCGCTTCAAAGGGTTTGTGGTAGGCTACCTTGGCTTTACCAAAATAGGACAGCACCAACTGTCGCACCGCCGGGAGCATACTGGTTCCCCCAGTCAGCAAGACCCGTTCCAGTTGAGCTTTGTCAATGCCCCGGGCCAGGGCAAAGGTTAATACTTCATCCAAACAACCCCGTAGCTGTTCTTGGAATTGTTGCTGTTCTAAAACTTCTTCTAATTGGTCACGGCTGAGGCTAATTTCATAACTAGTGAAGGTTTCATCGTCCAACCAGCTTTCTTTGGCTGTTTCTTGGCTGGAAAGACGGGTCTTTACTTTCTCAGCAATGTCCAAAAGTGCCTGCTTCGTTGTGTTATTGACCCCATCCAGCGCTATCCCCTGCGAACGGAGGCAATGTTCCATAATCCACTGGTCAATGTCTTCTCCCCCCAAATAAGCCCCCGATTTGGCAATAACTTCAGCTTTTAGGGAGGTATTGCGTCCATCTGATGGGGTGGTTCGCACCAAGCTAATGTCGAGGGTGCCACCACCAAAATCAATCACTAACACCAGGGAGCCGGGTCGCTGAATGGTGTAGCCCAAGGCTGCCGCCGTCGATTCATCAATGATTTGTAAGCTTTCCAACCCCAACTTGGGGGCTAAATCTCGAAACCAGTCCAGATAGCGTTCAAAGGCCTCCACCGGCACGGTAAAAATTGCTTGGGTGGGATGGATATTTTGTTGTCTTAACTGGTCCCAGAGCTGTTGTAAAAAGCCCTCACAGACCATTTCTGGGGTATAGGCAATGTCATCGATCAACCGGGGGGGTGACTGGAAATCTGCCACTAACTGCCGCTTAAAAGACTTAAATAATCGATCTTTTTGGCTAGCTTGTAACCCCAACCTTTTGGCTCGCACTGGCTGTCCTAAACTCCAGTGTTCTTGCTTATGGATATAGACCAAGCTGGGAATAACTGGAATATCAACAATGTTGCCGTCCTTTAACTTCTGTCTGAAAACCCGGGCAATGGAGTCGATCCGAATACTGATGGGGGCTTTGGTCTGGGGGTCTAGACGACTAATGACGGTATTGCTGGTTCCAAAGTCAATGGCAACGGTGGTCATGGCAAGAAATTATGCACCAGGGGGTAAAGTACGGCTCACTTTTGCTGGGGCAAGGATGGCATCCCCATCACGGTAACCGATAAAGCGTACATAGACGTTTTCTCCTTCAGTAATATCTTCCTCATCGGCTTGGTGAATTTGGGGGTCATAGGTGACTTGCTCCCACACTTGCCCAATGGGTTCATAGCCCCAATTTTCCAGTAAGTTCTCTAGGGGAACGAATAACGCCGATAGATTCCGGGCCGGCATATTGGGGTTGGAGTCCGCCATCCTACGGGCACTGGGATAATTGACTAACAGGGTTTGTAACGTCTCAAAGGTATCTGCCTTCAAGTCCCCTTCTGCCTGGGCTTTACCCGCCGCTAACTGTTCCTGTAGTCGGGCAATTTCTTGCCGCAGTTGCTCCAATTCCACTGGATCAGTGGTGGGAACTGATGGAGTTGCGGGAATGCTGGTTGATTCGGACTCAGTCTGCGTATAAAAGGGGGTAGCCCAAAAGAAGAGTAGGACGGTGATAACTACCCACAGCACCACTGCAAAGAAAATATTTTCCAGACCCATGGGTACTGCTCCTTATAAATTTTGTCCAAGACTCTGATTAGTTGTATTAACCAAGTTCTCATCCCCGTCATAATACTCCGGCAAGAGTTCCCGGTCTTCCACATCCCCCAACGCTTTCTCGACTCCAGAAGTGGTTAGGGTACAACTATCGCCTGTGGCATTAATCACCCGCTCTGTGACTTTGCCATCTTTGCCAATGCGATATTCTACTTGTTGATATTCAGCCATAGGTCAGTTTCTCCGGCAATTTAGATAGGAAATGTTTGTTGCAAAATGGCTTCAACCTGAATTTTAAGTGAAGGTACTTTGTTGGTAATTACATCCCAAATTATCTCATCTTCCAATCCAAAGTATGCATGAACAATAATATCCCTTAGTCCAGCAATTTTCCGCCATTCCACCAATGGGTAACGCTCTTGGATTTCAGGGGGGATTTTTTTGACTGCTTCGCCGATTATCTGTAGATTTCTCATCACTGCATCAAATTTCATCTCATCTTGAAAAAAAGCATCGTAGTTTGTATTCTCCAGGTAACGCAAAATTTTCTTGCTACTGTGCAAAATATCTTCAAGATATAGTTGGGGACTACGGGACATAGATCGCCTCATTTAAAATTGCACTTTTATAAGGTTCCCGAAGGCTATTTTCCGTCACCAAATCGACCTTAACTCCTAGGTTATCTTCTAAAAAGAACTTCAATTCCATATAGCGATCAAATGTTACCTTCCCAACAAAGTTAACCAGTAAATCAAGGTCACTGTGATCACCGGCTTCATCCCTAGCAACGGAACCAAAAATGGCTAGAGATGCCACACCATAGTTAGTTATTTGACTTCGATTCATCCGCAAAAATTCGACAACACTAGTAAGCTTCATAATCCAATCGCCTTGTTAGTGTTGGTGCTTGCATCTACATTAGCCAAGTAGAAATCAGTTTCGCTCAAGTCGGCTCCCTCCAGATTAGTAGCAAGGAAATTAGTGTTATCAACTATCGCTCCTTGTAGACAGGCATATCTTAAGTTAGAGCCATTGAAGTTTGCATTGGTTAGGTTGGCTTTATCAAAGTTACAACAGATTAGTACTGTTTGATTGTCTTTGTCTGAACTAAGGTCTGCATTAAGTAATATGGCACTGCAAAAACTTGAGTTATTTTTAACGACTTGTTTTTGTTCTTCTGGTGTCAATTTAAAATCGTTGTAGTTCTTCTCCTCATTGACCTTCTTGCATAAGATCAAACCTTGTAAATAACTCATGGTTTCATAGGATGGTGTTGCAAAAAATATAGAGGTGTTTTTCATGATAATGGAAGTCATATTAGCCGAGCTAAAATTGCTTTTTTCCATGGTGACATTGCAAAACTTACATCCCCTCAAGTCAGCGTTAGAAAAATTGCAATACCTGATGACGGAGCCACTAAAATCAGCGCCTTCCAAATTTGCTTTTTGGAAATCTACCCTATCAAGCTTACAGTTTTTGAAGCAAGCACCCCTAAGGTTTGCACTCGAAAAATCACATTTTGTAATTAGAGATTCGGCTACGTTTACATTGCGGAGACTAACTTTCGTAAATTCTAGATCGGACATTTTTTGTCCTTGTAAATCTATGCCATCCAGTATTGGGTAAATATATTCTCTCGTAATAAACTGATTCCAAGCCTTCTTACCTGTTTCTCCAGACTGAAGTAGCTTAATCGCTTTTTCTCGGCTAATTTTGCTCTGTGCTCCGGTCTGCGTTCCGCCTAATACGGCATCATCTGGCCTGGGTTGCTGCTGAAAATCTGTCATTGATATTCCCTCTTTTATACCCAGCGCCCCACCACCACCCGCACGGTGCCATCCTCTAACGTCTCTTCTTCTTCCACATCAAAGCCCTGCTCCACCACCGACTGCATCAACATCTTGTGGGCATACTTTTGATTAACTGCATTAACAAAGGCTGTTTCGTCAATCCTTGCCCCCCAGAAGTCCGCCACCAGCTCATAGTTGTCGCCACTCCGTCGAAAGCCTAGATCATAGCCATTGGACTGGCGGATCACATATTCAGCGGTGGTTTTATTGCCCTCATAGCCCCGCACTTCGACATTTTGCAGTACCTCATAACCCAGTTCCCCCAGACTCTCCGCAAGGACGGAACCGTCTTTAATTTGGACTTTGATGGTGGTGAAGTGGGACATAGGAAGAAAAAATAGATTATAAATCTATACTATTTTGCCGCTGCTATCAGGTAATCGCCAATTTTAAAGACATTTTAGATAACATATTTCTTTATGGTTATTTATTCCAGCTTAGCCCGGCTCAGGTCTGTCCCACTAAGGTTTGCTCCCTTTAGGTTAGCATTACTTAGATCAGATTCACTTAGGTCTGCCCCCCTTAGGTTCGAGTTACTTAGATTAGCTTCACTTAGATTAGCCTCACTCAAGTTTGTCCTACTGAGGTTAGCCTCACTGAGGTCTGCTCCTCTTAGGTTTGTTTTATTTAGGTTTCTCCCTCTCAGGTCAGCCCCATATAGGTCTGCTTCACTTAGGTTAGCCTCACTTAAGTTTGTCTCCCTCAAGTCTGTTCCACTAAGGTTAGCCCTGCTCAGATCTGCCCCGCTTAGGTTTGTTTTATTTAGGTTTTTCCCTCCCAGGTCAGCCCCACATAGGTCTGCTTCACTTAGGTTAGCCTCACTTAGGTTTGTCTCCCTCAAGTCTGTCCCACTAAGGTTAGCCCTGCTCAGATCTGCCCCGCTTAGGTTAGCCTCACTTAAGTTTGTCTCCCTCAAGTCTGTCTCACTAAGGTTAGCCCTGCTCAGGTTTGCCCCGCTTAGGTTTTTTCCCCTGAGGCTTGCTCCCCTGAGGTTGGCCTTACTCAGATTAGCCCCAATCAGGTTAGTTCCAATCAGGTTGGCGTTACTTAGATTAGTCCTACTTAGGTTGGCATTACTTAGATTGGACATACCTAGACTTGAATTACTTAGATTAGCTCCAATCAGGTTGGCGTTACTTAGATTAGTCCTACTTAGGTTAGCATTACTTAGATTAGTCCTACTTAGGTTGGAGTTACTTAAATCGGCTTTACTTAGACTTGAATTGCCTAGGTTAGCCTTACTCAGGTCTGCCCCATAGAGGTTAGCCCCAGTGAGGTTGCTTCCATTTAGATTAGCCTCACTTAGATTAGCTTCGCTTATTTGAAAACTATTTAAGTCTGCATTACTCAGACTAGCTCCACTTAAGTCTGCTTGACTTAATAGTACGTATCTAACATTAGCCTTATTTAGATCAACTCCACTTAGAAAAGCATTAGTTAAGTTAGCTAACCATAGATCGGTTCCATTTAGGTTAGCTCCACCTAAATCTGCCCCATTCAGGTTAGATCCACTTAAATCGGCTCCATTCAGGTTAGATCCACTTAAATCGGCTCCATTCAGGTTAGCCCTACTTAAGTTGGTATCACTCAGGTTAGCCCCGCTCAAGTCGGCATCACTTAGATTTGCCCTACTTAAGTTGGTATCACTCAGGTTAGCCCCGCTCAAGTCGGCATCACTTAGATTTGCATCACTTAAATCCATTCCCTTTAGACTTTTCCCACCTGGCTCCTTCAGTATTTCTAGTACCCTCAGCCGTTGGGCATAGCTCTTAACCTCGATGTCCAAACCCGACTCTGCAAGCATTTCTAAAAAATCAAGCCCCTTTTCCCCATATTGCAATGCTTGATCCAATGCTGCTACTTTCTCCTCAATATTTCCCAACTCAAATCGTTGCTTAACTCCTTCAATACCTCCCAAGACCGCCGCATCCAGAGGGGCATCAAATTGTCCCCCTAGTACTGCATCATCCGGTTCGGGTTGTCCCGAGGCGATCGCCATTGCCTGTGCTCCCAACGCTATTCCTATAGGATAAACTAGGGTCATCAATTTGAACGCAGCTAAGTTTGTTACGGAAACAAATTCTATGCCCAACCCTCATAAATATACGATTGAAGCATTTTGGGATCAGGAGGCCGAAGTCTGGGTCGCTGAAAGTGAGGATGTTGTTGGCCTGGTTACAGAATCCCCGACCCTAGAAGAATTGACGATCAAACTACGGCAGATAATTCCGGAATTGTTGGAGGCGAATCAAATTATTGCACCGCATATTAGAGAAAACATAGCTTTTGAACTTATAACTCGGCGGGAAGAATACATCCCAGTAGCTTAGGCATTTATGGCAAAATCCTTCACCCCTGAGCTAAAGAAGCTGTTACTTGCCGCCGACTGTGTGTTTGAGAGAGCGGGCAAGGGAGATCATGAAATTTGGTACAGCCCGATAACTGAACGTCGATTTGTGGTTGATGGCTCCATTAAATCGAGACACACGGCTAATGCTGTTCTCAAGCAAGCTGGCTTGAAAAAATTGTTCTAGATTATTCAATCCACCTCCAGCGGCCCCAATCCTGCATCGGTGCTGTAGCGCCGTAACTCGTCCACCAAATCACTATCCAAAGACGCTGTCCTGGCCCCTGCTTCCGCTGCCCAGTGCTTGAGAGCTTCGATCTGGGGTTTAGCTATGGCGGCTAGGGGAACCGTTTCCCGGATGGACTGCAAAATATCCTCCGTGGTGAAGTCCCGGCGTTGCTGACTGCCGTTACTGGCAAAGGCCCGTTGCATGGCGTCGATGATGACCTGTTCGATTTCTGCGCCACTAAATTGGGGAGACTGGCTAGCCAGTTGATGGAGGTCAAACTCCCGCACTTTAGCAGGACGGAGCCGTTGAAGATGGACTTTGAAGATTTCGGCCCGTTCCTTGGCGTTGGGCAAGTTCAAGAAAAAGATCTCATCAAAGCGACCCTTACGTAACAACTCCGCCGGTAGCACCTGGACATTGTTGGCCGTAGCAACGATAAAAACAGGGCTGGTTTTTTCCTGCATCCAGGTAATCAGGGAACCAAATACCCGCCGGGATGTACCCGAATCTCCATCGGCACCGCTGGTCATGCCTCCAAAGGCTTTATCAATTTCATCCATCCACAACACACAGGGGGCCATCGCTTCCGCCAGTTGGATCATTTGCCGCACTCGGCTTTCACTCTCCCCGACAATGCCACCGAACAAGCGCCCCGCATCCAGTCGCAGTAAAGGTAAGCGCCACTCATGGGCAATGGTCTTTGCTGATAACGACTTTCCTGTGCCCTGAATACCCACCAGCAATACCCCTTTAGGGTTGGGAATGCCATATTTACGAGCTTCTTCGGTGAAGGCTTCCTGGCGCATGCGCACCCATTGCTTGAGGTTATCCAAGCCTCCCACGTTTTTAAGGCTTTCCTGGCTGGGGTAAAACTCTAAAATGCCCGTTTGCCTTACTGCTTGTTTTTTGGCATCCAGTACCCGTTCAATGTCCGTTTCGTTGACCTGTTGCTTGGCTGCTAAGGCAGAGGCCAAAATACGACTGATACGGGCCCTACTTAACCCCTGACAGGCTTTCACCAACTGTTCCTTGCCCAGACCTTGTAAATTAAGCTTGTCCGCAGTGACTAAATTCTTCACCAAGTAGTCAATTTCCGGCACATTGGGCAGGGGAAAGTCCACCACGGTCATTTCTTCCTGCAATTCCGCTGGTACTGCCAGGGTATAACTGGTGAAAAGCAGAGTTTTACGGCTACGTTTGAGTTCTTTGGTTAAATTCTTGATCTCTCGAATAATGGGGGCATGCTTATCGCTCTCCGGTGTCTTGAAAATGGGATGGAGATCCCGCAGGACAAATAACACCGCTTCATTGGCATCCCCTTTGCCGACCCGCCCTAGGGCCGCCATCACTGACCCCTTATCACTGCCGTTGTCCTGCCAGCCCCGCACAATGTCCCAAAACAATAATTTGCGGGGGGGATTACCTAGCTGGGCCAGTTGACGCAACACCTCATCGCTTGGGTCTTCCTCCGCTGTGACCAAGTAGAGCAGGGGAAACCGAGCCCGCACCATCAGGTCTAAATCCTGCAACAGTTGGTGATGGGGATGGTGGGCATTACCTAGGACAGCATCATGGGGTTGGGGGGACATTACTACAGTGATCTTTAGGTCAAATTATCTTGCTTTAATGGTAGTCGGATATTGGCAGAGAAGATCCCTATCTCTGTGTTGGAGTGACTAGAGGATTGTTCAACCTAAAGGTTTACTAAACCCCCTAGCCCTAGTTGCTTTTCGGAACTCGTTGACGCGTTCTCAGGAACAGATTGGACTCAACAGTTAGGCAATCTACCCGTTCCCACTGATAGATTCTGCTAGGGAGGAGTCCTGCTCGACACCAGACCTAACCGCAGACCGCTGTAGCAGTAGCCGTTGTAGTCGTCGCCGCCGCGGGCGAGCTCGTTATTACGGTTGGCGGCACGACAGTTCCCAGGGTTGACGCTCCAAGAGCCGCCCCGGAGTACACGTCGAATTGTTTGAGAATGATTATCAACCCAAGCACTTCCATCTGTTGGTGCTCCCTGATAATTCTCATGCCAGGCATCTTCACACCATTCCCAGACATTACCGTGCATATCATACAATCCCCAGGGATTTGGAGGAAAACTCCCTACTTCTACTGTTTGCTTTCGATACTGCCCTTTTCCTTCCTCAGCATAGGTATAACTGCCATTATAGTTAGCCAGTTTGGTTGTTATGGTTTCTCCGTAGCCAAAGGGCGTTTTTGTTCCTGCTCGACAGGCATATTCCCACTCTGCTTCACTAGGTAACCGATACTGCTTACCTGTTTGTTCCGATAGCTTGCGGCAAAATTCCTGGCACATATCCCAACTGACACACTCCACCGGTCGGTTAGCACCTTTAAACCTCGGAGGATTACTACCCATTACTGCTTGCCATTGGGCTTGGGTCACTTGGTATTTCCCCATCCAAAAATCTGGCACTGTTACCAGATGTTGTGGCTCTTCTTTCCCTTTTGACCAATCTGATTTTTTCTCACTGGAAGGCGCTCCCATCAGGAAACTTCCCCCGGCAATATATACCATATCCAAATAAACCCCATTCCCTAAGTCTTCTCGGTAATATCTTGCCCACCCTGGTGTCCGTTGAATAATCTCTCCCCGCCGGTTTACCGTCACGCTTTTATACTCGTACCACGGAAAGTAAGTCTTTAGCTTGCTTTTTATACTTGCCCTAATTTGATCACCCAACCCGTCTGAATCTTCTTTCTCAGCTTCTTGCCCCCATAACTTCCCCCACCAGGAACGGTTGTCTAATTTTTCATTTTCTTCTACCGTCTTTTCTAATTGCTGGTAGGCTAACCATTGAATTTGAACACTTTTTTCCTGATCCAATACCCCGAATAACGCCTCGATCCCCTTCTCGCCATAGTTCAACGCCTGCAATACCCCTTCCTTCTTGGCATTCTCATTGTCTGATGCCAATTTCTGTCTTATCCCTTCTATGCCCCCTAACACCGCCGCATCAATGGGAGCTTGGTTTTGACCGCCGAGGACGGCATCATCGGGTCGGGGGTGTTGGTTGGTCATGACAGGAGAGAAAGTTGGCTTTGGCTTAATTTTAGTTGGACTTTTTAGAATCGAGTAACGTATTAGAAGTAAGTACTCCAAAACTTTGTATTAGGTCTTGCACGAGTTATGGTGCTGATCCATGTGCCGAGAGCTTGCAGCTCTGTTACTAAGGCTTCATCAGATATTTCTCCGTTGCGCCACTCCTTCCAGGCATACCTAAAGAGATCTTTAATGATAGCGGGCGGGTAGATCTGATCCTCTTCCATTATGTCCTGAATTGTTTGTTCGCTCCATTCAGGATCAAGACTATCATTTCTCCATATAGCTCTTGCTGTTCTAACTTGCATAGTTATTTCCATGAAGTCACGATCAATCTTTATTGAGCAGATAGTGTCGCGTCCCCATCGAGGACTGAATATTGGAACGTTAACTGTGATGCACATGGTATTTTTTACCTTTGACTATGTGATTATACTAGGCTTTGACTTTAGTATAATTCAATTTACTGCCAGATGATCACTATTAAACCCCTAGTAATTTTTGTCGTAGTTCTTAGAGCGTACTTGAAAAGTAGGGATTCAAAAAGTACACTTTGCGAAACAGTTTTCCAAGCATATCTCTTTTCATGTCTCAATAGCTCTTTCCCCTATACCCTTAGGCTATTCGGGACAAATTATGAGAGTATTAGTTCTATGCAGATAATTTATATGCTGTTATGATATGGAAACGACTTTTGACTGGGATGAGGAACGAGAAGCCACCAATCAACTTAAACATGGGGTAGATTTTCAAACTGCCCAGTATGCTTTTTTTGATCCACATCGTCTAATTGTCCATGATGCTAAACATAGCGAGTTGGAGGAACGGTGGTTTTGCATTGGCAAGGTTCATGGACGAGTTTTAACCGTACGCTTTACCTATCGTCAAGGTATCATTCGCATTTTTGGCGCGGCTGAATGGCGCAAATGGAGAAAATTTTATGAGCAGCACAATTCCAGATCCGGCGGAACCCATAGGTGAAGTAACAATTGTCAATGATTTTTTACCTCCTCCTGAAGCCCTTGTGCCAAGAAAAAAGACTGTCAGAGTGACGATGGAGTTTACCAAGGAAAGTATTGAGTTTTTTAAGCAGGAAGCTAATCGTCACAACGCATCCTATCAGGCAATGATTCGGAATCTGGTGGATGCCTATGCTAAGCAATATGATCAACAAGCTCCCGGGAAGCAAAGTTAATGGCGATCGTCGGTTATGCACGGGTTAGTTCCCGCGACCAGAATCTTGATGTGCAACTTCGACAACTCTCCCACTGCGACAAGCTCTTTCAGGAAAAGCAGAGTGGCCTTGATGGCGATCGCCCACAGTTACAGGCCTGTTTGGAGTATGTCCGAGAAGGGGACGTGTTAGTGATTACACGGCTGGACCGTTTAGCTCGGTCTACCCTACATCTATGCCAGATTGCATCAGAGTTAGAACGGAAAGGAGTCAACCTCCAAGTACTTGACCAAAATATTGATACCAGCACTGCCACGGGACGCTTACTGTTCAATATGTTGGGAGCTATTTCTCAGTTCGAGACGGAAATTCGGGCGGAACGACAGTTAGAGGGTATATTGCGAGCGAAAGAGAGAGGAGTTCACTTTGGTCGAGAAAAACAGTTAACCGAGCAACAGGTGCTGGAATTAAAGCAAAAACGACAACAGGGGACTTTGATCAAAATCCTTATGAAGGATTACAAGCTCTCGAAAGCTAGCATATATCGTTATCTGGATGGTACGAAAGTCGTATAATTAGCACATTAAAATGTTGGCTTCAAAAATATTATCTAACCGAAAATGCTTTCTGTACTATGGTCAGGTTATTGAAGAGACGGATGAGGCTAAAGTTTCTTGTCCGAGTCTGAAGACGAGTCGCTTCTGTGAGGGGATTGTCTAGTTTAACTTCTTTGTCCTGATCCCCTCTTTAGCTAAAAATCTGGTAAAAAAGGTTGTGAGAGTCCAAGATTTTAGACTGCTTTCCTGGCCCAGCTTTTGGGATCTACTTCACTCTAAAAAAAGAATGTCAACCTAATTCACCCTACCTGCATTATGGTCTGGTCACGTCGAAATTTTCTTGCAGTGATGGGCTTAGGAGCGGGAGCGGCCCTGTTCAACCCCCGGCAGTATCCTTTAACAGCCGCTATTCCCAAAATCGGCGATCGCCACGGGGATTTGAGTTTTCAACCGATTGACTATCCTATTCCCCTGGCAACAGATGGATTAACCCCCACTCAACAAAAAACTGCCTTTGCGACCTTTGCGGTTCAGGACGAGTTGGTGTTACCGTCGGACTTTGTTTACACCGTCCTGGGGCAATGGGGCGATCCGGTGGGAGATCACTGGTTTGGGTTTAATAATGATTATTTAGGGCTGGTGGAAACTGACGAAAATACGGCTTATTTGTTAATCAATTTTGAATATATTAGCTTTATTCCCTGGCGACAGGGCTATGGAACGGCGATCGGCAAATCTCTACCGATCGAAACGGTGCTAACCGCCGCGGAGGCGCAAGGAGGGAAAATCAATGCGTTTGCCCTGGCGGCAGATAATCCGGTGAAAATTGACATAGAAGCACTCTGTAAAGCGGCTTTGGTAGATCAAGGTATGGGCGTAATTCGCTTAGAGCGCAATGGTCAGGGAGACTGGCAACGATCGCCAAATGCGATGGATCGACGCATTACCGGACTGTCTGGTTTAACCGATTCCCATTATTTAACAGCAACCGGGCCGGCGATCGCCATATTTACCAACCCGACCAAACAAGGCTATGACGACGGACTGGGCGAAAAAATCATTGGCACGTTTGGCAACTGTGCTGGGGGAACAACCCCGTGGGGGACAGTGTTAAGCGCAGAGGAAAATTTCCAAAGCCAGGTTCCAGAAGCAGTTTATGCCGATGGCTCCGCCGTTGATCCGGCCCAATGTCCCCTTAAAATAAGCGCTAGCGGGTTGAGTGGCCAAGGCAATGTGTTTGGCTTGGCGGGCAATAAATATGGCTGGATGGTAGAAATCGACCCAGCCAATGCCAACGATTACGGCACCAAACATACTGCCCTTGGACGGTTTCGCCATGAAGCGGTGGCAGTAAGGGCAACGGCGAATCAACCATTGGCGGTGTATTCGGGTTGTGATCGCAATGGTGGGCATCTCTACAAATTTGTGTCAGCGGAGACTGTCAAATCCCCCACTGATAAAAGCAATTCCCGTTTATTTACTGCCGGAACGCTCTATGGGGCCAAATTCCACGCCGATGGTACCGGAGAATGGATTGCCTTAACCCCTGATACCGTCGTAAATCCTGTTCGTCCTAGCGATATTGCTGTTGATAGTTCCACTACCGGAATTGTCTATTTGCCCCATCCAGACCGGAATCAGTCCGGGGCGATCGCCATAGATACGGATCATGCCGTTGCAGAGTATCAGACTCAATTCGCCACCTTAACCGATCTGTATCCCATTGAGTCAGACCATCAACAAGGGGCAATTTTGGTGGATGCTCATTTAGCCGCCAATGCCGCCGGCGTTACCCCCACTGCTCGCCCGGAAGATACAGAAATTTTGCCCGACGGGTCTGTATTAATCGCATTTACTTCCGGTTGGCCCAGTCAGGGGGATGGCGGTTGCGATCGCCATATTTTTCAGGGGCCACAGGGGGAAGTTCCCTACGACTCTGGTTGGATAATGCGTCTACAAGAAACCGGCGATCGATGTGATGCACTAACTTTTGGTTGGGCAATGATTGCCGCCGGTGGTGAGCCCGGCCAGGGTGGCTTAGGCTTTGCCAATCCCGATAATTTGGCGATCGATGGTCAGGGCGATCTTTGGATGGTCACCGATATGTCCACCAGTAAACACAATCGTGGGTTTGAGCGGAAAGCCGATACGACGAGCTTGGATTCCGTGGGAGTGTTTGGTAATAATTCCCTCTGGTATTTGCCTTTACACGGTCCCAATGCCGGCCAGGTATTTCCCTTTGCCATTGGCCCGATGGATAGCGAGTTGACAGGGCCGGTCTTCAGTCAGGATCAAAAAACCCTCTTTTTGGCGGTTCAACATCCAGGGGAACTCAATGGCCTGCGGCAAACAGAGATAGTCACGATGCCTTTAACTACCACGAATGGCGAACCGTTTCTGCAAACTCGTACTGTCCCGTTACAGTCCCATTGGCCGAACGGTGGAGATATGCCATCCCGTCCGGCAGTAGTGACCATTCAGCGGCGGACTCGCCAACCGTTTCATTCGTCTTAGATCATGATTATTTGATGGGTAAAGGGTCATGGTGTGGAGTGAGCCCTTCATGATGCCGGAGATAGTGGCCCGTCAGAATTGGGCATATCGGCTTCATCCGGTGCCGTACGGTATGAAATTTGTGGGTTTGCAGGTCTTCGGTGTAGTCTTGCCAGCTTCCGCCTGCCACTTTCTTGCGGAGTTTAATAATGGGGTGACCCCAGATAGGGGTTCCTGTTTGAACAAGTTGAACAATGTGAACACTAGGAATACCAAGAAAATTTGTCACCACACTGTACTTCAGCAACAGTGAACGACGATGGGAAAGAACAGTGAAGCAAAGTATATGTGATGTTTCGGTATAAGGATCATTCTTCACCTCGGAGCCGCACTGATTGCTCACTAAACATCATTCATCATTGTCTTCAGCTCCGGTGGCATGAATGATAATAAAGCCTTGCTAAGGCCCTAAGTCAGTTTTGGCAGCAGTCCCTGAGGGTCCCACTGTTGTTTCCAAAACTTTAACGGTTGTAGCAAGGGTCCATAAGCTAAACACAGTTCTTGCTCATAAACTTGAGTGTCCGGATGCCTTTGGACAATGTAGTAATGGTTCGCTAGGGGTAGCAAGAGTTCCAATAGGTTATCAGCCCATGCCCTGCATTGTTTTGCGATTAACAAATCACTAGGATTCCATGCTGTGGTGATAACAATGGACCACTCCGCGTTTCGTCCCGTGTAAGCTGTTGACAATGTGGGTATATCGTTAACAACACCACCGACATGTTGGAAATCTACTTGACACATACCACTGGGAGCTTCGGCGATCGCCTGCTTTAGTATCTGGACTAAGCTATGACCATGACCAGAAGGTAGTGAAAGCGAGTAGACCCAGGTTCGGAGACGATGTTGTCGAGGGGCTAACGTAACTGGAGCTATCGGATGGCTACCATCTTGGAAAGGTAATGCAAAGGGAGGTAACGCTTCCAACCCTTCTACTTCAGCTCTCCAACTACTAGGTAGCTGACTAAGACTGGCGATCGCCGAACTTTCTTCCACCGGCACTACTGCATAGAACATCACAACAGGCTTTTGGGTATCGGGGGTGTAGCCGAGGATAAAAGAGCAGGATGCACTCTGAGGCATATCTAATGGCTTCTTGGACTTCTAACAGTGAAGTGGGCTGGACAATTAGTCGAGGCTGTTGGGCAGCAGCAACACTATTAATCAAGCTACTTAAACTGGACTCGTACCCACTGCTACCTACAGTTAGCAACGGGAAACTCATAGATTCTTCTTGTAAATCTTCCATAGGGTCTTCAAAGCAGGAACAGCAAAGATGGTTGAATGTCGCAACATTTGGGAGTGTCAAGGAATTTGTGTAAAGGGGAAATTAGAAAAGAAAAGAATTAGGGTGTTCAATAGCAAAACAAGCAAGAGCCGCCTTCCAATGCTGGATGGGCATAGTCCATTTGCGGCAAATACGTTGCAAAGCCAGGTATAAGAGTTTGAGTAGAGAGTCTTGGGAAGGGAAAACTCCCTTGGTTTTAATGACCTTACGAAAAGAACGATTGAGAGACTCAATAGCATTAGTGGTATAAATTACCCTCCTGATATCCGGTGGATAATCAAAAAACGGGATAATGAACTCCCAGGTATGGAACCAGAGCTGACTGATGGCAGGGTAACGCTGGTCCCATTTCTGGGCAAACTCCG
>NZ_JADEWJ010000291.1:0-4582 GCF_015207725.1 Synechocystis sp. LEGE 06083 | reverse complement strand
CAATCAATCCTCTCTGTATCCACTTCACCAAATCAAGTCTAAATCCAAGATAAACATTGGTAAAACATTTTCCCCTGATAAACTGCTGGGATTATCGACTACTTCAACCCCTTGACCCTGACGATAAATTTCCACTTGTTTACTTTGTCGATTAATCAGCCAACCCAAACGCGTGCCATTTTCCAAATATTCTGCCATTTTTTCCTGTAGGGGCTTTAAATTGTCACTCGGCGATCGCAACTCAATCACAAAATCGGGGCAAAGGGGAACAAATCCCTGTTTTTCCTCTGGCGTTAATGCTGTCCATTTTTCTAGGGAAATCCAGGCCGCATCGGGGGATCGATCCGCACCATTGGGGAGTTTAAAGCCCGTGGAAGAATCAAATACTTTGCCAAGCTGATTCTGTTTATTCCAATGTCTTAATTGGTAGTTAATTTCAGAGTTGCGTTCTCCTGTTTCTCCACCCGTAGGGGGCATAATGATTAAATCTCCCTGATAAGTTCTCTCAAACCGTAAATCATTGTTACTTTGACAAAGTTTATAAAACTGCTCGTCGGATAACTTCAAAGAATCCATTTTAATCTTGAGCGAACTCATAGTTGTTCTCCCAATCATCGGGGGGGGCAGGCATTGACTTCTAGTTTAACATTGGAATTTTAGGGATGTTGTGTCCTCTTAAGATTTGATAATTTCAACGCAACATCAAACTTTTACATTGCAACACAAAAATATCTAGAAATTCCCATCAAACCATTTTTGCTCAACCGGGATGCAACAACATTAGTCGGCGGGGCTCCAGGCACACAGGCCAGGGCTGGGGACGCTGGCGCAATATTTCCCATTTTTCTTTGAATACTTCCGCCTGTAGGTGGTAATCATCGCCATTGAGGGGCGGCTTGCCCAACTTGAGATAGACAGTCATGCGATGGGGGGTTTCACTGGTCCACACAACCCAACCAGGAAAAGTATTGATGGGGGAATGCTCTTGATCGAAAAAGTCTAAAAATCTAATTTGATGGGCTCGGATGCCGATGTGGTTTTGGGAAGAAGAAACCGGTGCCATGGTTTGCAGTGTGCATTGCCAATCCAAGGCCCAGACAGTGTGGCGGTCAATGGGCTGAATGGGGGAATAGTTTTTACAGCCAGTCAGTTGGGCAATGGTGAGGGTATTGGGGTGGTCAAAGACGGCCTGCTTATCCCCCGTTGCCACCAGTTTGCCTTGATTGAGTACAAGTAATTTCTGACAAAGCCGGTAGGCTTCTTCTAAGTTATGGCTGACAAATAGGGTAAATCCTTGGTAATTGGCAAGGGTTTTCAGCAGTTGCTTTTCCAGTTCATGACGTAAATGGGTATCTAGGGCAGAAAAAGGCTCATCTAATAACAGTACGTCTGGCTCGGGAGCTAAAGCCCTGGCCAGGGCGACTCGCTGTTGCTGGCCGCCGGATAGCTGATGGGGATAACGATCGCCCATTTTTTCTAAATTTACTAAAAGTAATTGCTGCCTGACCCGGAGCGATCGCCGGTGGGCGGGGAGATGCCGTAACCCAAACGCAATATTCTCAGCCACTGTCAGATGAGGAAACAGGGCGTAGTTTTGCAACACTAAACCAACTTTCCGTTCATGGCTAGGCACATTGATATTCCGTTGTGAATCAAACAGGGTGCGACCGTTCAGGATAATTCTTCCTTGGGTCGGCGTTTCTACCCCCGCAAGGCAACGCAGTGTCATGGTTTTCCCGGAGCCCGATGCTCCCAACAATCCCACCGTTTCCCCCTGGGCGGTAAAGGCCACGTCTAGGGTAAATTGGGCTAATTGTTTTTGTAGTTTGACCTCAATCCCTGGAGCATTTTTTCGTTGCTCTGGATAACAAAAGGGAAGGCTTTGCCCCGGTTCTTGTTGTGAAACAGTCACTGCCCCGATGGATGGATTTGCCGACGGAGAAGAGGCGATCGCCGGGGAATGTCGGCCCTGAACCCTAGTTTCATAGTGGTTTTGCCACATATTGGCGGCCACAATACCGGACAGGGAAAGGGACAGAATGATGCTGACCCATAGCCAGGCCTCCTGCATGGCCCCCGCTTCCGTGGCAAAGTAAATCGCCATTGGGATGGTTTGGGTTTGACCAGGAATATTCCCCGCCAGCATCAGGGTGGCCCCAAATTCCCCTAGGGAACGGGCAAAGGCGAGGGTCGTACCAGCTACAATGCCGGGGATGGAAAGGGGCAGTAAAACCCGCCAAAAAATATATCTTTTCGAAGCCCCCAGGGTTTGGGCAACTTGCAAGAGATGGCGATCGACTTGCTCAAATGCTCCAAGGGCGGTTTTGTACATGAGGGGAAAAGAGACAACCGTTGCCGTTACCACTGCGGCATACCAGGTGAATACAATGGTGAAACCCAACTCGGCAGTTAGTTTTCCCACTGGGCCATTTTTCCCAAACAATAACAACAATAAAAAGCCGACGACCGTGGGGGGCAGGATTAAAGGGGCGATGAAAATGCTCTCTATCACTGATTTCCAAGGACTCTGGGTGCCCAGCATCCAATAGGCCGCCGTAATACCAAGGATAAACGTGGCGATCGTTGCCAAGCCTGCGGTTTTAAGAGAAATCCAGAGGGGAGTCAGTTCAGGGACCATCAAGGGGATATGGGGGACAGGTTGGAGGGGCAGGCAAATTATTGACCAGGGCCAAAACCATATTGACTAAAAGCATTCTGTGCCGCTGGACTGGCCAGAAATGCCGCATAGGTATGGGCCGCGTCTGGGTGGTCACTGGCCTTAATCACGGCGATCGGATAAACAATGGGAGCGTGTGAATTTGGGGGGGCCATGGTTACCGTCTTCACCCGTTTTGAAATTTGGGCATCGGTGGCATAGACAATCCCGGCATCGGCATTACCACTCTCAACGGCACTGAGCACACTCCGCACAGAGTTGCCATAGACAAATTTAGGCTGTAACTGCGGCAATATGCCGAGGTTGAGGAATACTTCTTCCGCGTATTGTCCGGCCGGCACACTGCGGGGCTCCCCCATGGCAATACGCCTAACTTGGGCATCGGCCAGTTGCTCAAACGTCTTAATATTCAGGGTGGAATTCTGGGGAACAATCAAAGCCAAACGATTGCTGAGCAAATTGCGACGGCTATCTTTGTCAATTAAATTCTTGGCTTCCAACCTATCCATTTGTTTGGATGCGGCGGAGATAAATAGATCAACCTTGGCCCCCTGTTCAATTTGCTGTTGCAATGTGCCGGAAGCGGCAAAATTATAGTTCACCCCAATGTTTGGATGGGTCGATTCAAAGACGGGATCCAATGCTGCGATGGCATCCTGCAAACTGGCCGCCGCCGACACAGTTAGGATAATGGGTTCCTTGGTTGATGGGATAAAACTTTCTGGACTGGGGGATGACTGATTCACTTTGCCCATTACCCCCACCGTCAATAAACCTACCAAAGCAAGGAGCCAAAACCAAGCCAGTTTATTTTGTTTCATTATTTTCCCACCTGATATTTTTCGGACTGGCCCATCCCTGGGTTAGCCACATAAAATTACGCTCAGTAAATTTTGCATCTCAAAACTATCTCTGCTAATCCTTGGCGATCGCCTGCCAGAGTTCTGACCGCAAAGGCTGGAGGGCATTGTCTAAGGCCGGGGCAAGGATGGGGGAGGGTAACATAAAGGGAAACCAAGTTACCAGGGGAAGATTTTCCGTCACTTGATAGAAATCGCTGGGGTTGGGGCCGTCAATGTGCCTTGAGTTGACCCCAAAACCTAATCTCTGACGACGGTACTGGAGTATGGGAGCGTAATCCGTTAACCAAGTGTAGAAGTCGGGGGCCTGTTGCAGGGAACCGAGGGTTTGTTGCAACAAGGGTTCTGGCATGGGGGTTCCATTAACCTGTAACCAAGCTTGATTGATTAATTCCCTCGCCTGGGCGGGGTTTTGCCAAGCTTGCACCACTTGGATGGCGACGTTACCTAAGGCGGGGAGATATTCCTCTAGTTGGGTCGGATTTTTGCTTAATCCCACCACGGCCTGGGCCTGGCGATCGCCAAATTGATTCAACTCTGCCTCTGCCTGGGAAAATTGTCCCAACCACCAATGGATTCCCCCCTGGATTTGCCCTAACAGTTTTTGGTAATCCCCATCATCACCATGTTCTTGCCGCAGTTGACCGAGGGTAGACTGGATTTTTGCCATCAAGGGTGGGTAAAGCGGGGCAAAATTGGGATTGCGCCAGAGGGGATTGGTGATAAACAGAGGATCCCGCAGGCATTCCAAACTAAAAGCTTCGATCGCCAAGTCTAACTTTTGTTGTACCAACAGACTTAGTCCTAGACCGTAGAAAACTCCCCGCTTGGCGGGCACCAATTGGCTGGCAGTGGCAAAGGATTGACTAGCTTGGGGGGGGGCTTGGCCCAGGGCTAACCAGCCCAAATTGTTATGGGTAAATTCCTGGTGGGGAGAAGCTTCAATACTCCGCTCCAAGGCGGCGATCGCCCCATTGATCAATTCCTCCCTTTCCCCGGGATCGGCGGTGGTTAAAGCAATGTTGCCCAAATTCCACCCCAACTG
>NZ_JADEWJ010000290.1:0-4606 GCF_015207725.1 Synechocystis sp. LEGE 06083 | reverse complement strand
GCCCAATACCGTATTCCACAACGCCAGGGAAATGAGCGCCAGCAAAAGCAATGGCCATTCCCGCGACAGTTTCAACAACAAGCCCACCACGATCGCCATCGATCCCAACGTATCGGCAACGGAAAGGCTATGGAGCTTGAACACAGAGGAACGTTTTCCCAGTAAAGGGGCGGTGCCCCAAAGCCAGAAAAAAGTCCCCATGGCAATCAAAATATTGGCAATTACATTAGTCATGTTTGTTCCAACCGTTTTAAAACCTGGGCTAATAACATTAGGGCAGCATTGCCCACGCTGAGAATCAAAACCCCCACCACCCCAATCATCCAGTCGTCCCGCATCACGGAAACAATCAAAATCAACACAGATGTTTTGGTGCTCACACTGGCAAAGGCCAGCATCTTTGACCACACATCCTCCTGCTGCACCGCTGCCACCAGGGGAATAACCAGAGCCAACACCATCAACCACACCAGGAAATTCATGGCCGCCTCCTTCTTGTGACGTTGTGGACCTCATACCACCCCGCTTCGTGGTACTTAAGCACCAAGGCTTTGGGGGTAAAGGTAATGAGGAAAATATCAAGAAAAATTAGCCCTGGGGTACGTTGGGGTTTGACCCGTTCCATTTCCACCACTTCCTCGGTGTGGGGTCGGAGAATCATTTGCCATGCTTCCCAATAGGCCTGGGGGATGGCAATGAGAATTTCTTTCCCAATACGCAAACCGTCTCGCCACACCGACGAGGCCACATAACGACGGGGGATTAGCAACGCCACAGTGATGCCGATCAAAATATTCACCAGACTCAAGTCCGATGTGAGCAAAAACCAAATCGTGAGCCGTAGCCCCAAATCTAAGACACCAATCATGTCAAAATCCAAGCGAATAATAGGGTCAAGCTAACGCTCATCATGCCGATCAAGTGATCGATTTTTTCGCCACCGTCCGGTAATTTGATGGTGAGTTTTTTCACCACGCCCCAGTACAATGCCGCCCCCACTATGCAGGTCAGAGTTGCTTTGAGTAAATTCATTGGCGTGAAGGCTTGCCAATAAACCACATTGCCCACAGCTAATCCCCCCAATAACACCATCAGTGCTAGCCCCAGGCCCTTTGGGTAGGGTTGCCCCACAAAGTTTGGTTTGAGAAAGACAAATTTGGAAAAGGAAATGGCTGTGCCGACGGCAGCAATGTTGAGGGCGATCGCCAACCAGGGGGGTAATCCTTTTAGGGTAAGGGTTTTAGCTTCAAAGCCCGCCAGAAGGGGAAAACCAGCAATGGAAGAACTGGCCAGGACGAGGGGAACCCAAAAACCAGCGGCGATCGGTGTTTTTTTCAGAATTTTGAAGTCCCGACTGGGTAAATTGCCGGCCAAGAGGAAGAGACTAGACTTAACTAAGCCATGGGTGAGGGCATAAAATCCTCCGGCCACCGGTGCGGCCAAGACAAAACCCATTTGGGAAACGGTGTGAAAAGCCAACATGCGTTTGCTGTCCTTGGCCAGCATGGCGTAGGCTACCCCAAAAACAGCAGTGGCCACTCCTAAAATTTCCACCAGTAAGAGCAATTGATCGGACAACATACTACAGCGCAACAGGGGCAAAATGCCGGCTTTGACCACTACCCCGGACAGCACAGCGGAAACTGGCGTGGCCGCTTCTCCGTGGGTCTGGGGCAACCATAGTCCCGCTAGAAAAATGCCCCCTTTGGTCAATAAGCCGAGAAAAATCAAGGCGATCGCCTCGGGGGGAGCGTCCGTTAAACCGCTGAAGGCAAAGGAGCCACTGCTGGTGTACACCAAAGCCACACCGATCAGATAAAACAACATGGCCGTGTTGCTGAGCAGGAGATAGCGCAGTCCCAACCAAATAATCCGGGGCTCCCGGGGATAGGTCATCAGGCAAAAAGCGGCGATCGCCACCACTTCCAGAGCCACATAAAGACTCATAAAATCCGCACAGAGAAAAGCGGAGTTGAGACTAGTGTGCAGAATAATTAATTGGGCATAGAAAAAGGCTGAACGGCCGGTGTTCCAGCAATAAACCAACACCGCCAAAGTAACCAGGGCATTGGTGAGCAGGAAATATCCCGCCAGGGCATCTAGCTGTAGGGTGACGCCAAAACTGTCTAGCAATACCCAGGACTGGACATCGGGCACCGTAAATCCCAGATAGGCCAAACCTAGGGTCAGCAAACAAACGGTCAAGGTTAAAAATCGGACGGTGGCCGGCAATAGGTAACCACTAAACCCCGCCATCAAAGACAGGCAGATAATCCCGGTTAACCAGGGCAAAGCATTAAATTCCGCTGGAACTGCAAATAAGGTCATGGCCAGTACTGTTTCTCAATCGCCTTTACTTCTAGGGTGGGATTCTCTTGGGCCAGCTTCATGGTGGCCACCAACATCAATGCCTGAATCGAAAGACCAATGACAATGGCCGTTAAAATCACCGCCTGGGGCACAGGATCGGCATAGGTCAAAGTCGATTTTTCCCCGGTGACAATGGGGGTGAGGAAGCCGGTGCGGGAGGCAGTCAGGCAATAATAGGCAATCACTCCGGTACTCATCACATCCATGGCAATGATTTTCATAAACAGGTTGGGTTTATAGATCAGGGCCAAAAAGCCGATGATCACCGTCACGAAAATACAAGCTTCCAAACCGACCATGGCCAGTTCCTCCTTTTTGCACTAGGTTAAAATCACTAAAAACCAAGAATATGTTCAAAAATTTCCCTGGGCGCCAAATTGCCAGGGGGAAATTCTGTCCCATGCCTCCAGCGATGTCCCTGGGGCTTCACAGGGCAATTGCCGGTGGATCTGTAGACCAACAGGCCGTTGAACATTTTCAGGTGGCATTCACCTTTGGTTATGTAATTTATGTTTTAGATTGCTTAGATTCTATCCTTGTCGGGGTAACAATAGCAATGGCGATCGCCATAAAATCCCCTGATGGAGGGGTCGGCCTGGGATAATTAGGATTAATGGTTATCCATGGCTGAAAATGGCCCTAACTGTGCTGATTTGGGAGCAACGATTATGCTGGAAAGTACCACTGTCAACCCCACCTACCAAGGGCAATTTGGCCCCTTCACCGTCAACGACCACGATCGCCGGGAGGTCATGCTCTACCGCACGGGCTTAGCCTTGGCTGCCGGAGGATTTAGCCTGGGAGTAGCTCTGGCTTTAGCCCAACCATTGCAGCCCTTGGCAGTTAATTTCCACCTGGCCACAGGTTGCTTTTGGCTGATGACAGCGGGTTTGGGACTGAGCCTCTGGACGATTCACATTTACCTCGCCGTACTGCACCGCACTTTGCAAATTTTCTGGGCGATCGGCACCCTCGCGGCCCTTTACTTCAGCTTTGCTTACCCAGAGATTCTAGTGACTACAGTCTATGGTCGACCCTGGACCGTCCTTGGTATTGGCTTTACCTTTGCCGCCCTGACGGGAATCTTCTTCAAGGAAGCCTTTTGTTTCAATCGCCTGGAAACTAAATTTTTAACCGCCCTTATTCCCCTCTTGCTGTTGGGTCATTTAGCTGGGATATTGCCGTTAACTGTGGCGAAAGATGGGCTAGTCCTGGCCAGTATTTTATTCCTGATTTTTGTGGCCAGGAAGGCAAGGCAACCCCTTGACCCAGACATTGGCGATAAATCCGTATTTATTTACCTGGCGGAACAACGCAAAGCAGGGCAAAGTTCCCTTTAGGAAATCTGAAATCTGCCCAAAAATCTGACCTCTTTTTGGGTAAAGTTTGTCAGTCTCTCCCAAGCTCAGTTAAGCCAACAATCCCTGTTCACTGAAGATACGGATCAGGGTGCCTTCCGCCGGCAGATTATTGGCCCGCAGGGAGAGGCGGTTACTATTAATCCGTTGAATATTCATGCCTTCCACCAAATCCAAAAAGGGTTGCAGGGTTTGGAGGTCACAGTTGGCCCGGTCAGCGGCAGGAGTGGCGTACTGAGTCGGTACTACCATGCGGGGATTGAGCACTTCCATGGCGGCCTTGGCTTCGGCGGCGTCGTAGTTTTTTGGCCCACCCCCCACAGGAATTAGGGCCAGGTCAGGACTGCCCAAAAGAATTTTCTGTTCTTCGGTGATGGGAGAAGCTGCTCCCCCCATGTGTACCACCCGAATGCCCCCCTGACTCCAACGCCAGACTACGTTTTGACCAAATCTTCTTCCCCCTAGGCGATCGTGGGGCGCACTGATGCCCTGAAATTGGATGCCGCCGATGTCGTAACTGCCCGGTTCAAATAAAATTCTTGGGTTGCCTGGTAAGTTCTCCGCTGCCCCTTCGTCCCACAGTTGGGAGCTAATGAGTACTAAATCCGCTTGCACCCTAGGCAAACGAAATCCCTTGGTGCAACCAATGGCCCGGAAAGGATTGGCCAAGATGCGGAAACCGTTGGCGGAAAACAAAAAAGCGCTATGGCCCAACCATTCCACCTGTAAACCAGAGTTAGCTTGGGCTGTGGCTGGTCTGAGTCGATCGCCAATTTGGACCCCAGCAACGGCCAGCAACCCGGCTCCAGCAGTACGAATAAGTTTTCGTCGTTTCATGGCAATGGAGAATGGAAAAATTTTTTCGATTCAAGGACGCT
>NZ_JADEWJ010000289.1:0-4620 GCF_015207725.1 Synechocystis sp. LEGE 06083 | reverse complement strand
ATATCATTCTGTCCTAGGCAACCATGACCAAGCTATTGTTGATTTAATTGTTATAGAAGAAGGTAAATTTTTAGTTAGTGCTAGTAAGGAAGGGGAAATAAAAATTTGGAACTTGGCAGAAAAAATTTGTTGGCAATCTTTTCAGACTAAGCAAACCAATTTATCGGGCATGAGCATTAATCCAGTTAGTAAAATAATTGCCACGGCCACAAATGAAGAAGTAAAACTATGGCAATGGCAAACTTGGCAATGTTTAGAGACTTTACCGGGCTGTTTTCCAGCACAATTTAGCCCAAATGGAGATTTTCTGGTAACTTATAGTCGGTCTAAATTACTGAAAGTTTGGCAGTTGCATTCGGTGGATCAAACATTATCGGATAATCAAAAATTCAGTTTCACCTTAAATTGGTGGGAAGTTCTAGGCGTTTCACCCCACGATGACCCGAAAATAGTCAAAGCGGCCTATTACAGACTGGCAAAGCAGTACCATCCCGACCAAAACTATGACGGGCGGGAGTATAAGAACTCACCTATTGCCATGCAAAAAATCAACTGGGCCTACGAACAATTTTGTCGCACTAATCCAAAGAAACAACTTTAGTAAAATAAACCGACAACTAGGGTTGAGATACCTTACTGGTTAGTTCCTTGAGGGGTTGCCAGTGGTGAATGTCATCTAACAGGGCTTTGTAACCCGCTACGTTGGGGTGGAGTCCGTCGGCCATGAGATGGTCATTAATCCATTCTTGGCCCCGTTGTTGCCAGATTTCAAAAATATCTAGGTAGGGAATTTGGCGATCGCCACAGGCCTGTTGGGTGATGGTTTTGAAACGGCGTTGATCAGAGTGGTTGAAATAAAAACAGTCGAGGAAAGGCATCCGAGCTTCGTTGACCGGCACCATACCAATAAAAAGCACCGGACAGAGTTGATGGGCACTGTCCAACAGTTGCTCCACCTGTTTTTGAAAGAGAATTTCATCGGTGAAACAACGTCCATCGGGCCGGCCCAACCGTGGGGAGTCGTTCACTCCCACAGAGAGAATAAGCAGGTCAGGGACTTTATTGCGGATTTCTCCCCGTAAACGAAATTCTTGCTCCAATCTTTCACTGACTTGGGCTACCCGATCGCCACGGATACCGAGGTTATAGAGGACGGGGCCATTTTCTTCCATCCAAAACCGCCGTAGCCGTTCTGCCCAACCGCCACCGATGGGATCTCCGTAACCATAAACAAGGCTGTCCCCCATGGCCAAGACTTTCAGGGGATGGTCAAAACGGGGAGTCTGGGTAAGGGTCGACGCAGGGGAAATCGTTTGCATGGGATGATGTCCTAGGGTCGGGCGGATAAAGTCAAAACCAATGGGATGGATTGTAACGAGATCTTAACTGAGATTTTACAGGTTGACGTAAGCATTTATACACGTTTGCTCCCCGGCGATCGCCACACTGGGGCAGAAAATCAGATAACAGCTATGCATTTGCCCCTATCCTATCCCCGATAAACTAAAGGTTGCAGTAAGCAACGATACTTAAATCTATTGGTAATGACCGTACCTCCTCCCCTTTCCCTGACCGATCACAATTTAGGTCTGGCCCTCCACACCGCCACCGGCCAACTAGGTTTAGCTTTACAACGGGGAAAAAATCCGGTAGCCCAGCAAACTTGGTCATTGGATCGGGAATTACTCAATCAATTACACAATTGTTTAGGGGATTTTTTGCCGAGCCAGCAATGGCCAGAATTGGACTATCTGGCCGTAGCCCAAGGCCCCGGTAGCTTCACCAGCGTCCGCATTGGTATGGTCACCGCCCGTACCCTAGCCCAGCAATTACAAATTCCCCTATTTGCCATTTCTACCCTGGCTTGTTTTGCTCAATCTTTGATTGAAACCTGTGACGATGGCGAGTTATTAGCTGTCACCATGCCCGCAACCAGGGGTTATCTTTACGGGGCAGTCTATCAAGTTATCGGGGAAAAACTAGTTACCCTAAACGGCGATCGCCTTTGGTTGCCCGACGATTGGCAACAATTCATGGCCGATAAACAGGTGGAACGAGTCTATGGCACTCCGCCCCAGCTTGGCATCACCGCCCCCCAACTGCTCACCCTTGCTTGGCAACATTGGCTCCTTGGCGATCGACCCCATTGGTCAGCGGCCCAACCTTTTTATGGCATGAGCCCCACCGACCCCGTGACGAATTAGTCTGTTTTTTCCTGCTCAAACATTAGGAGCAAAATAGTTTATAAGGTTTTTTTCTTAGTGAACCATTGCCAAGTAAATAGAACAATAAAAGCGGGGTTGTTAATTAAATATCTGCGCCATAATCGTTTCGGTTCCATGAGTAAACGATAGAACCATTCCAATCCCAGGACCATTAACCAGCGGGGAGCTTGGGACACCAAACCACTATGGAAATTAAAAGCCGCCCCCACCCCCACCATGACTAAATTTAGTTTTTGGTAGTGTTCAGCCATCCAGATTTCCTGCTTAGGACAGCCTAGACCAACAAAGAGAATATGGGCTCCCGACTGCTTAATTTTTGCTAGGGCCATTTCTTTCTCCTGCGGTTTCAGGGGACGAAAAGGAGGGGAATCAGCACCAACAATATTGAGTGTGGGAAAACGTTTAATTAGGTTAACTTGTAGTTGAGTTAAACAAGCCTCGGTACCGCCGTAGAGGTAAATACCAAGGTTTTCCGCCGCGGCCTGCTGACAAATTATTAACATCAAATCCGGGCCATAAACCCTAGTGGCCTGTGGGTAACCGAGCAATTTTAATCCCCACACCAATGGCATACCATCGGGGGTGACTAACACAGCTTGATTAATAACTTCTTGATAACTTTTATTGCCATAGGCGCTCATTACCACATGGACATTGGCCGCCACCACATAACTGGCGATCGCCGCTTTAGCTAAATTAATGATGGTAGTTGTGGCTTGTCCATAGTCTGTGCAGTCAATTCTAGTGCTGATAATGGTGCGGGAAATGGTCACAACAAAAGCCAAGGTGGATGTCTGAGTGGTTTAATTTTGCCATTGTCGGAACCATAAAACCGAGGCCGGGGGATGATTATTACTAGTTTGTTATTGATGCATTTGCTGGTTATGTTGAGTGATCCTTTTTTACAACTTCCCACCTCCGATAGCGTTGAAGTCGTTTGGTTCACCGAATTTGCCGGGGACAACCATTGGGTGCAGTGGAGCAAAGACCTGGAACATCGCACCGAGGCTTCCACTCGACAGTTGACCCGCACTAGGGAAGATGAGTGGTCCTACACCTTCAAAACCTATGACAAGCTTTCCCCCCGGGCTATTTGGCGACACCAAGCCGTAATTGCTGGTTTGAAGCCCGGAGAGCATTTACCCTATCAAGTTTTTAGTGCCGATCGCCAACACATACACCAGAGCGATATTTTTTCCCTGCAACCCAGTCCCCCTGCGGATCAGCCCTTAAAAATTTTGCTCACCTCCGACCATCAGTTAATGCCCATGGTGGCGGCCAATATCCAACAGGCGATCGCCGTTTATGGTGGATTTGATGCAGTGTTCCACGCCGGAGATATGGTCAATGTGCCGGATCGGGCTTCGGAATGGTTTGATGACCGCCGGGGCAGATCTTTTTTCCCAGTTCTCCAGGGCCGGGCTTCAGTAACTTTGGGGGGCAAAATCTATCAGGGAGCACCGGTGTTGCAATCCACTCCCCTCTTTCCCTGCATTGGTAACCATGAAGTAATGGGCCGCTATTCCCCCGGCAAGGCGTTGCATTTACAGTTTAAGGACGCTCGGCCCCAGGCGATCGCCGAAGAAGAATACTTTGAGCGGCAGGATTTTGCTGAACAGGAATATGATCCAGACCAAGCCACCCAATGGATTGAAGACAATTCCTTTAACTTCCAAACCTATGGAGAAATTTTTTCCCTTCCCCCCAGCCCAGCGCCGCAAAAACAGTACTATGCTGTCACCTTTGGTCATATTCGTCTGATTTCCTTAATGGTCACCAATGTTTGGCGCTCTCCACAAGAGAATGCCAGTACCCCGGGGCGCTACCAGGAAAGCAGTCAACAGTTGGATGAACCAGAAAATTGGGGCCATGGTCAGCATATTTTTGAGCCCATTACCCCTGGTAGTAGGCAGTATGAATGGCTACAGCAGGAATTAGCCGGGGAAGCTTTTCAGCAAGCTCAGTACAAAATCGTTATGTTCCACCATCCTCCCCACAGTTTGGGGGGTAATGTTACTCCACCCTACACTGACCCCCAAGCCTACGAAGAATATGCCCCCGATGGCTCCATGGTGCACCGCCGTTACCATTATCCCAAAGGAGAAGATCAGATTATTACCCACTTAATTCCCCTGCTGGAAAGTGCCGGAGTTCAACTAGTTTTTTATGGCCATTCCCATCTTTGGAATCGTTTTGTCAGTCCTGGGGGGATGCACTTTTTGGAAACTTCTAATGTTGGCAATAGTTATGGCGCCCATTTAGCTGATAATCCCCGTTCCCTGCCAGATTTTATTGATCCCAGCAATGATTTTCCCGTCGGTAATCCCAATGGTTTATCGCCAATTATTCCCACCATTGCCCCTTTGCTTGATTCCCAAGGAAAACCATTACCATA
>NZ_JADEWJ010000288.1:0-4620 GCF_015207725.1 Synechocystis sp. LEGE 06083 | reverse complement strand
CCCTAACCCCGGAACAGAGTTTATTGGCGGTGATTCAGCGGGAATTGGTTGATTTAGAGGGACTTTATCCGCCCCAGTTGATGGAACGCATTGAACCGAACTTTTTAGCCAGCCGTTTGACTTTGACGGTGGGAGATTCGTGGCAGGAATTGTCCTCCAAACAGCAACAAACCCTCCTCGATGCCCTATGGCAGAGGGCCCAAAAGCTTTCCTTCCAAAGGCTATGGATTTACGATCTAAGGGGAGAACTCATTGCCCGATCTCCGGTGGTGGGACAGGATATGGTGATCTTTAGCACTCCCTAGGGCTTTTCGGTTCATTGGTTCCCAGACTATGACCCCGAAGGGCTTGGCGTCTAGGAACAGAGGAAACTATGACGGGGGTCCCCCTCTTCGCCACAATTGTCAAAAAATTTAGAACCAACTTCGGAGAAAAAATTATGATCAAACTATACAGTGCTCCCCAAAGTCGAGCCTCCATCATCCAGTGGTACCTGGAAGAATTATCCCTGCCCTACGAATTTGTTAACGTTAACCTCAAGGAAGGGGAACATCGCCAAGCTCCCTACCTGGCCATTAATCCCTTTGGCAAAGTGCCGGCGATCGCCGATGGGGACTTTTACCTTTGGGAGTCCGGTGCAATTCTGCTTTATTTAGCGGAAAAAGCCAGTACCATTCCCGCCGATGTACAAGCCAGGGCGCTGGTTAACCAATGGATCCTGTTCGCCAATTCCACCCTGGCCAATGGTTTATTTATTGAAGCGGTGCGGGAAAAGGAAATGCCCCGACTATTGCAATCTTTGGAGGAAATTTTAGGGCGATCGCCATTTATCCTCGGAGAAAAATTTTCGGTGGTGGATGTGGCGGTGGGGTCAATTTTGGCCTATGTCCCCATCATGCTCAAACTTAACTTTGATGGCTACCCTGCGGTGGCAGCATACGTCCAGAGCTTGGTGCAAAGGCCAGCCTTCCAAGCTTCCATTGGTGCCCGCTGACCACTGGGCAGCCAAGCTAAAAAAACTCAAAGCCCATGGCGGCAACTATAGTCTGTTTCTATAGTTAAACTAAACTATATGATTGGCAGAAATCCAAATTTGCCGGTAATTTGCCCCAGTCAACGGTTGGGGGGTAGGTAGATTTGGTACAGTGAATGCCAGAGGGGATTTTTTTGCTTTTAACTTTAACCTAAATCCCTGGCGATCGCCCCTAATCCTTGCTTCCTCCCCACCTTGTTGGCAACTACCATGGTCCACTCCTCCAGCCTTTCAGGGACAGCGAACAATCACCACGGTCAAGGAAATAACCAGGAAATTTCCCCGACGATCCCCGACTGGCCTGCGGTATGTCAACAGTTGCTCTACCGGGCCTTACCCTGCACTTCAGTGCAAACCCAGCCGGAATTCGTTGTGAAAAAGCCCGGTCGCATTCCTCGTTCCCTTAAGGTGATTGCCAGCGAAGCCACCAGCGAGCACAACGCCCAGACTAACTATGGCCCCCTGGAATTTTTGGACAGTTTATTGGCTCCAATTGCCGAAGGAGGGGAAAAAAGCCGTTACTTAGCCATTATGGGGGAAGCGGGATCTGGGAAAACAATTTTTTTACAACATTTTGCCCAGGGTCTATGGCAACGCTACCAAGAGGGCCGAGCCCATTGCTTACCCATCTGGCTTAACCCCCCCCGCTTTAAACACCGGAGCATTAAAGATTATTTGTTTGGCCCTTGGTTACAGGAAGCCATGACCCTCAATGGGGAAATTCCCCCGACGACCTGGCGGGAGAGTTTACAGCTGGGACTCCAGGCGGGGCAGTTTTGGTTGGTGCTAGACGGAGTTGATTACACCTTTACCGACCCGGGGCAAATGTCTGCGGCCCAGGGAAGCCTAACTTGGCTCAAGGATAGCTTGGCGGAAGTGCCCGCCACCCCAGTGCTGTTGAGTTGTCGTCCAGACACCAGGCGCAATGACCCCCGGGGACTGGCCGGTTTTACCCGTTATCAGTTAGAGCCATTACTCTATCCTGGGGAGGTGGAAATTGCCATTGAAGATTATTTCACCCCCGATCGCCCAGCTCAATCGGAAAACCAAGGCCAACCCAATGCCCTAGCTACTGCTCTCAAGGAAGCGTTGGCCAATCCGTTGGTGAGCCATTTACGGCCCTATTTGCTCCGGCCCCGGCGCCTAATGTTGTGCTGTCGCTTTTGGCGGGATCAACCGAGGGATTTTCCTGTCAGCAGTGGAGCTTTGTATCGCCAATTAACTAAGGCTTTTTACCTGTGGCAAAGCGAATGGGCCTCTAGCAAACCAGGCCAGCAAGAGGAGTTGGCCCAATTGTTGGGTCAATTGGCCAAGCAAATGCTGGGGGAAAATCCAGTTGACCATCGCCCCCTATCCCCGGCGGAGGTGGAAAAAATATTTGGCAAAGATTCCCCCCTGTTGCGTTCGGCGTTGCAATTGGGCTGGTTAATGCCCAAGACCGCTGTGCGTAAAGGCGTTTGGGAAAGGGGTTATGGCTTTACCGACGATACTTTTCGGGATTATTTTGCTGCCCAGGCGATCGCCGATTGGCACTTTTTCCTCGATATTTATCGGCATCAGTATCGTATTTTTGCTCCGGAGTGGCAGGGAGTATTGACCTTTTGGTGCGGACGGGAGGATATCGGCCTAGTCAATAAACAGGCCTTTCTCCAGGTGATGTTGGAGTTTGACGACCGTTGTAGCCCGGAAAATTTCTATGGACTCAGGGCTTTAGAGAGTGCGGCCTTGGCTCTGCGGGAATGCCCAGACCTCACCCAGGCCGATGAGATTGTGGCCAGATTGTTAGCCCAAGGTTTAACCCCAGTGGGAGGTAATGGCAGCCAACAAAAATGGGCCATGGAGATTTTAGCGACAACCCACCGTCCGCCGGTGATCCAAGCCCTCCTCAAAACTCTGCAAACCACCGAGGATGACCGAGTATATGGCCAATGTTGCCAATGGCTGGGGCAGTGGGGCCAGGGATTTCCCCAGGTGATCGGAATTTTAGAGCAACAGCTAGCCCTCCATCAACAATCCAGTTTGCGCTTTGCCATTGCTTCGGCGCTGATCTTAATTGATCCCGCCAGTTCCCCTGGAGTAGCTACTTTCTTGGCGGCCCTGCACCCTGACCAAAAAGATTACAGCTTAGCTTTCCAAACCCTGGCCCATTGCGGCGTGGGCAATTTGTTAGTGATTAAAGCTCTGCTGGAGTTGCTTTCTCCGAAATTATCGGTGCTGCACCATCGTCAGGTATTGCAATGTTTGGAAGCGGTGGGCAAAAATCAGAACCTAGTTATTGCCAGTGTGCTGCAAAAACTCAGGCTTTATCCTCCTGGGGCATTTCTCTGTCAGATGGCCGAAAGTCTTGAAAGGATCGACCCCGGAAATCCTACGGCCCTGGTGGTTTTGCAACGGCATATCCAAGCGGATCAACCCCTACCTTTGCGAAAACAGGCCATCTATAGTTTGGGGGAAGTGGGGGTGCCATCGCCCGCAGTGGTGGCCAGCCTAGCAGATCTACTAATGGCGGAGGAGGATGTTTTTGTCCGTTGGTTGATTGTCAGTAGCCTTGCCAAAATTGCCCAGGGAGACCCCACGGCGATCGCCACCTTAACTGCCCTAGTGGAAAAGGCCGTGGCCCAACCCCGCAGTGAAGAAGGGGACTGGCTGCTCAATGAAACTATCCAAGCTCTGCTGAAGGTCGATCCCCACAACGTCGGTATTTTGCCTTCCCTAGTGTATCTGTTGGAAAACACGGCAACCAGCGAGCATCTACAAATTTGGGCCGAAATTTTGGGGCGCCTTGACCCGGGCAATCCCATTGCCATTAATACCCTCCTCCGTCTGTTGCGTAACAAGGAGGATCCCTATAGCCAACGGCAAGCGGCCACCAGTTTAGCCACCATTGATCCAGGCAATCTCTCTGCCCTCATGGCCCTGATTAATCTCCTGCAAAATAGCGATAACGAAAGTATCCGCCTAACTGCCGCCCAAGATTTAGCCCTAGTGGGAAAAAATAATCCCGCCGTGTTGGCTGCCCTGATCCGCGTTGTTGACACCAATGCCGAGGGGGAAATTCTCCGGGCGGTGGTCAAAACCCTGGCCCAAATCGGTCCCAACAATCGAGAGGTAGCCCAGGCTCTGTTGGGGTTATTGCTAGAAAAACCTGAAGATCGGGTCCGTCAGGATGCGGCCCAGGCTTTGATCAAGATTGTGCCCCGTAAGTTGCTCCCCACGGTGGTTCATCAGTTGCAGGAGCTATGTGCCCAGGCCCAGGGGGAAAACTCGGGAGACCATTGGCAAATTTTTTGGTACTGCGCCCAACAAATGACCTATGCTGATTTTTATCAAGCATGGCATCAAACTCCCCTAGCGGTTTCTGGCACCAGTATTCCTGGGAAAAGTTCTAAACAAAGATCTTTTTTCCGTTACTCCCTGGCACAAACTTTACAGGGGGAAAATGCTCCCCTGAATGGTTGTCAGGTAATTTGGATTGATACTAGTCAATTTTTGAGTTTGGATAATCCCAGTGTAGATATCTACGACCAAATGCTTGACCAAAATTGTCCCGAATTTGATGGGGCTATCCCAGATAATTTGTCCAAGCT
>NZ_JADEWJ010000287.1:0-4634 GCF_015207725.1 Synechocystis sp. LEGE 06083 | reverse complement strand
AAAACCCTATCCACAAAAACAAGTTGGGCAATTTTACGGGTAAAAAAGATCGTGCTCATAATAATGCCCGCCGCCACCCCTAGGGCAAAGTTGCGGGTGATAATAATTAGCCCCATGGTGGTAAACATAACAATGTTTTCGCTCTGGGGAATTTTGCGAAAGTCCCGCAGGGAAGACCAACGAAAAGTTCCAATGGAAACCATAATCATCACAGCTACTAAGGTTGCCATAGGCATTTGCTGCACCCAGTCCTTTAATCCCAAAATGGCAATTAAGAGAAAAATTCCCGCCGCAAAGGTGGATAACCGGCCCCGGCCGCCGGATTGCACATTGATGACTGATTGGCCAATCATGCCACAGCCCGCCATGCCACCAAAAAAGCCAGTGACAATATTGGCAATGCCTTGTCCTTTGGCTTCTCGATTTTTGTCGCTGGGAGTGTCGGTCAATTCATCCACTAAAGATGCAGTTAAAAAGGAAGCGAGCAACCCAACGATCGCCAGGGTGAGGGAGTAAGGCAGAATAATTTGTAAAGTTTGCCAATTAAGGGGAATTTGGGGTAGTAAAAAAATTGGTAAACTTCCAGGTAACTCCCCCATATCTCCCACGGTGGGCACATCTAATTGCAAGAAAATCGTGGCATTGGTCATCACAAATAAAGCCACCAATGGAGAAGGGAAAATCGTGGTAAACCTGGGCAGAATATAAATAATTGCTAGGGAACAGGCCAGGATTAGATAAACTAACCAATATTGACTAACCTTAGTCGGGTCTAGCTGGGGTAGCTGAGCCAAAAAAATCAACACGGCCAAAGCATTGATGTAACCCAACACCACGGCCCTGGGGACGTAGCGCATTTGCTTGGCAACTTTGAAAACCCCCAACAAAACCTGGAAAATTCCCGTCAGTACGGTGGCAGCCAACAGGTATTGCAAACCGTGGTCTTTAACCAAATCCACCATTAATAGGGCCATGGCCCCCGTTGCGGCGGAAATCGATCCCGATCGCCCACCGAAAAAGGCCGTCAAGATGGCAATGGTGAAGGAAGCATAAAGCCCCACCTTGGGGTCAACTCCGGCAATGATGGAAAAGGCGATCGCCTCGGGGATGAGGGCCAAACCCACCACAGCCCCGGCTAACAAATCTTCCTTAGTATTGCGAAACCACTCCCGCTTTAAGTTTGTCCAATTGATCATTATTTCGGTCTAAAACTTCGTCTTTTACAGGATTTTTCGCAAGAATTTTTATAAAGAAGGAGGAATGGCGATCGCGCTCAATTTTAAATCGGGACAATCCCCTGCCACCTGTTCCAAATTCCACTGATTTTTAAACAATAAAACTGGGGCATCCCAGCGGTCTTTGACCACCACCGTATTGAATAAACGTCCCGCTTTTTCTAGGGCATCCCAACCTTCCACCACCCAGCGGGCAAGGGAAAATCCCAAAGGTTCCAGGCGGGTTTCTACTCCGTATTCTTCCTGCAAACGATACTGCACCACCTCAAATTGCAATTGCCCCACCGCGGCTAAAATGGGATCTCGTTTACTTTCATCCAGGGATTGGAGAATTTGCACCGCCCCTTCTTCCTGTAGCTCCGCTACTCCCTTTTTAAAGTTTTTATACTGACTAGGATCGGTGGATTTAAGGTAGGCAAACAACTCCGGGGAAAAGGAAGGAATGGGAGGGTAAACTAATTTTTCGCCAGTGTGGACCGTATCGCCAATGGTGAACGCCCCTGGATTATTTAAACCAATCACATCCCCCGCATAGGCAATGTCCACGGATTCCCTTTCCTGGGCAAAAAGTTTTTGGGGCCTGGATAAACGCACCGTTTTTCCCGTTCGGGGATGTTTTACGACCATGTCTTTTTCAAATTTGCCGGAACAGACCCGCAAAAAAGCAATGCGGTCCCGGTGTTTGGGGTCCATATTGGCCTGGAGTTTAAACACAAAACCAGAAAATTCCGGATAGGTGGGCTCAATTTTTCCTTGGTTACTATCGTGGGCTTCGGGCTTAGCTGCATACTGCAAAAACGCTTGCAAAAATAGTTCCACCCCGAAATTGTTCATGGCACTGCCAAAAAATACTGGGGTCATTTCTCCGGCATGGACGGCGGCCAAATCAAATTCGGCTCCCGCTTCTTCGATTAATTCCAACTCATCTTGAAATTCGGCGTACACATCACTACCCAGCAAGGCTTCCAGGGCCGGATCATCCAGGGCCATGGTCTGGTCCGCTGCCTTTTTACTACCGTGGGTGCCCGTGCGTTCAAACAAATGAATGGTTTTAGTTAAACGGTTGTAAACGCCCCGAAACCGATCGCCAGTGCCGATGGGGTAGTTAACGGCATAGGTGGTCATGCCCAATTCCTGCTCAATTTCGTCCATCAACTCCAAGGGGGTCAAACTAGGGCGATCGAGCTTATTGATAAAAGTAAAAATGGGCAGATGGCGCAGGCGACAGACTTCAAACAGTTTGCGGGTTTGGGTTTCTAAACCCTTGGCGGCATCAATTAACATCACCGCATTGTCCGCCGCTGCCAGAGTCCGGTAGGTATCTTCACTAAAATCTTGGTGCCCGGGGGTATCGAGTAAATTGAGAATTTTGCCCCGGTAGTCGAACTGCAGCACAGTGGAAGTGATGGAAATACCCCGCTGTTGCTCCATGGCCATCCAGTCAGATGTGGCACTGCGCTGAGTACGGCGAGCTTTCACGGCCCCTGCTTCTTGAATTGCCCCCCCATAGAGCAATAATTTTTCCGTTAGGGTAGTTTTCCCTGCATCGGGGTGGGAAATGATCGCAAAATTACGACGGCGATCTACCTCTTTCAAAAGATCGTCCAGGGCTTTGTCCGAAGACGGCGCCGTTGAAGATAGGGAAGTTTGCATGCGATGGGAAAAAATAGGCGGGCATTAGCAACGGGCCCACTCTTTCTAGGCTCTAGCTGGAAGTATTGTCTCAAGTTAGCGGCGGATCTGTCCAATAGTGGGTCAAGTTTTGCCCTAGAACTTCTCACCAATGCCGAAGTTAATGCGGGATTCTCCCTCTCCAGTAAAGCCGAGGTCAATGCGGATGGGGCCCACCGGGGACTGGATTCTCACTCCGAAGCCATAGCCTACTCCAGAACCCGGTAAACCCCGGACGATGGCCGGAAAGCCTGGTACTGCCCCCTGGGAACCAAGGTTAGAGCCGTAGTCCACAAATAGGGCCCCTCCCACCGCCGCAATAATGGGGAAACGGTACTCCGCTGTGGCCTGGAAGAAGCTACGACCATTGCCCAGTTCCCCTTCCTGGTAACCCCGCACCGAGTTACTACCCCCTAAAATAAACGCTTCATAGGGCGGTAAATCCCCTAACACAGTCCCCGCTTGCACGTTGAAAGCCACCGTTTGGGGTTGGGTGGACTCGACAAAGCCAAAGCCCGTCAAATCCAGCCAGTTAACCGGGATGTAGTAGCTATAACTACCCCGCAACCGGGTCATCATAATATTGCCGGTGCCAACGGGAATGGTTTGTTCTGCCCCAAAGCGCACTAGGGAACCACTGGTGGGTTGCAAGGCATTGTTGCGGTTATCTTGGGAAGCACCAAAGGAGAGGGTGAATAGCTCGTCTACCCCGTAGTCACTAAAGGAGAGGGGCTGGGAATTAAAGCCATTTAAAGGCGCGGAAAAGGGAGACAGGGCACCGGCGGCATTCTCAATGCGGACATTCTGGTAACCAAAACCCGCTGACAAACGCCAATCCGGAGGGGAAAACACATCATCGGCGATCGGTCTAAAAAAGGTTAGTCCTAAACCAGTACGTACTACCCTGGGGCTGTCAAAGCCGTTAAAGGTACGAATAGAAGAATCGGCCCCGTCGAATACGAGGGAAATGGTCCGACGGCGGAAAAGGTTGGCAGTGTAGGAAGTACGGAATGGATCGCCCCCAATCCACGGGTCGGTAAAACTGACATCAAACAAAAGCTCCCTTTGACCCACCTGGGCTTCCACCCCAATGGTTTGGTTGTTACCCCCCAGATTTTTTTCCTGGTAACTGATGGTACCAAACAGCCCACTGGTGCTGCTAATACCCCCCCCAGCGGCGATGGAGCCCGTATTACCTTCCACCACATCGACGTTGACAATTACCTCCGTGGGATCAGTACCGGGGTTAAAGGACAGCCTGACATCTTCAAACAGTCCCAGGCTATACACCCGCTGTAAATCTGTTTGGGCGCGATTGCGGTTAAAAACGTCCCCCGGCTTCAGGCGCATTTCCCTGGTGATAATGAAATCCCTGGTTCTGCCCTCCACTGGCTCGTCTTCCGAGTCAAAAAATCGCACTTGGATATTTTCCACAATACCCTCGGCAATAACCAGAGTGACTTGGCCATCGGCTCCCACCTGGGGAGACCCCACTACCTGGGCCAGGTCATAACCCTGGTTGGAATACCATTCATTGATGGTTTTAATCCCCTCTTGTAATTCCCGCAGGTTGAGGATTTTGCCGTACTGGTCCCCAAAGGTTTCGTCCACTACTTCCTGGGGCAGAATTCGTTCCTTCCCTTCAGCCACTTCTGGCACTGTGCGTATGTTCAAGCCGGTGAAAACTGGGTTGGCCTGCACTTCGAAGGTCACCCTCACCCCCAAGGG
>NZ_JADEWJ010000026.1:0-22302 GCF_015207725.1 Synechocystis sp. LEGE 06083 | reverse complement strand
GCCCCCAGCCCTAGCCAACCCTCTTTGCCAAAAACGAAGGGAGAGATGTTACTACAACAAAATCAGGCTCCATCTATCGTGCCGCCCCAACCCAATGGTGATGCTGGGGCAACGGAGACGGAAACCCAGAGCCAAGTTCCTAGCTCCAACAATGGTTTGCCGGGGCCCATTCAGTCGAAGAAGTAGGCGTAATAAACAAGCCACCGGAGAGAACAATCACAATTAGTTAGGCAGTGATGGTGGACTTAGGAAAAGCAGGGGAAAGTTTGGTGGCGGCTTGGCTGGAACAACAGGGAGGAAAAATTTTGCAGCAACGCTGGCGATCGCCGTGGGGGGAAGTTGATCTGATTGCCCATTTTCCGGCAACAATGATGCTGGCCTTTGTGGAGGTAAAAACCCGTAGCAGCGGCAATTGGGACCAGGGCGGCTTACTGGCGGTTAATGGCCGCAAACAGGAAAAACTCTGGCAAACGGCCAACCATTTCCTTGCCACTCAGCCCCAGTGGAGTGATTTTAACTGTCGCTTTGACGTGGCGATCGTTTTTTGCCAGGGCAGATCAGGGGATGTGGGGGATAGGGACCTACGTTTACCTGCCAATTTAAAACTGGGTCAAAGCTTTTACTGGCAGGGTTATCGTCTCCGGTTAGAGCAATATTTAACCAATGCTTTTGGATCTTAGCAAGAGGCGGAGAAAATTCAGACTCAGCTACTCTGCAAACGCCTTCTTAGATAATCCAAAGCCTGGCAAGCGCTGAGATGTCTGATCCATTCCCGACCCCGGCGATCGCCAAATTGTAACAAAATATGACTAGTGTGACCGGCGGGATCCGCTAGGCCAACGTACACAGTGCCGACGGGTTTTTGTTCTGTACCACCACCGGGCCCAGCAATGCCAGTAACCCCAATCCCCCAATCGGTACCCAACCTTTCCTTCACCCCCAGGGCCATGGCCTCCGCTGTAGCCTCACTGACGGCTCCACAATATTCAATAATTTCCGGATCCACCCCGAGCAGTTTAATTTTCACCTGATTATCGTAGGCAATGACTCCGCCCCAAAAGTAGTCGGAACTGCCGGGTTGGTCGGTCAACAGAGCACCTAAGCCACCACCAGTACAGGATTCTGCCACCGCCACCGTTTCTCCCCGTTGCCGCAATAGGGTTCCTACCACCGACGCAATGGTGTCTTCATCCTCACCGAAATAATCTAAACCGGCGATCGCCTTAATTTGATCCACCACCGGATCGATAATTTCCCGGGCCAGGGCCTCGGAGGACGCAGCAGAGGAAACCCTCAAACGCACCTCCCCTTTACCTGCGTAGGGAGCCACGGTGGGATTGGTCAAATTGAAAAAATCCGTTACTTTCTCTGCCAGGGACGATTCCCCAATGCCGCGAAAGCGCAGTACTCGGCTGTAAATACTAGTTTGTCCCCAGCCCTGACTTCTGAGGTAGGGCACCGCTACCTCCTGCCACATCTGGTGCATTTCCGAAGGGACTCCAGGGAAAGTCAAAATTAATAGGTCCGGTTGGGGATGCCAAATCATGCCAGGGGCCGTTCCCGTTTCGTTGGCCAATACCTCTGCCCCCACTGGCAATAAGGCCTGCTTGCGATTATTAGCTGCCATGGGTCGCCCCGTCTGGGCAAATTTTGCCTCAATGTCGGCGATGACGGCAGCGCTTTCCTGCAAGGTCGTCTGGAAAAAATCTGCGATAGTTTCCGTCGTTAGATCGTCCGGGGTCGGCCCCAAGCCCCCAGTGAAAATGAGAATTTGAGCTCGTTTCTGAGCAATGGCGATCGCCTGTTTGATGCGCTCTGGGTTATCCCCTACCACCGTTTGGAAATAGTGGGGAATGCCAAGGCGGGCCAATTCCTGGGCCAGGTATTGACTGTTGCTATTGAGGATTTCCCCTAGCAATAATTCGGTGCCAACGCAGATAATTTCAGCTGCCATGGAATAATCCTGTCAACAAGTTAACGTCAATGCCGCCCTGCCATGCCCAAAAACTGCCTAGGGGATAGACCAGATTGGATTAATTGGAGCAAATTTAAGTGTTTTTATTCAGCTAGGGAATGCTTTAGCAGTCTTAAATTGTATGTCCCACTCCCCCCACTAAAAATCCGGCAATATCTGACCAAATTTAGTGGGGCTTCCTCCCTGGAAAAATTAATAGAAATTGGGTTGATGACGAATCAAATTTAAAAACTCTTCCCGGGTTTTTTGCTCATCTTGGAAAGAACCGATCATGGCACTGGTAACTGTCCAGGAACCTGGTTTTTGAACACCACGCATCACCATACACATGTGGGTTGCTTCCATCACCACCGCTACCCCCCGGGGATCGAGAATTTCCTGTACCGCCTCGGCGATCTGCCTGGTGAGGCGCTCCTGCACCTGCAAACGACGGGAAAACATTTCCACAATGCGAGCTAACTTGCTGAGACCCACTACTTTTTGATTGGGAATATAGGCCAGGTGAGCCTTACCCATAAAAGGCAACATGTGGTGTTCACACAAACTGAAAAAGTCAATGTCCCGAACCAAAACCATTTCATTATGGCCTTCGTCAAAAATAGCGCCATTAACCAATTTTTCTAAGGATTGGTCATAGCCTTGGGTCAAAAACTGCATTGCTTCCGCCACCCGCTTGGGGGTTTTTAGCAGGCCTTCCCGTTCCGGATCTTCTCCCACCGACTCCAGCATGATGCGCACGGCATCCATCATTTTTTCTTTATTCAACTCAACATTTTCGGTGTGGTATTTCACCTCTTGCCCATTGTGGGTATTACGGTCAGGTAAGGAGGAAACTTGATTCACTAATTTGCCGGTGTTCATGCCGTTATTGATGGGATGGGAAGAAGCAATGGTCACAATAAATTGGAGGTTATGGGTGTATTTGTTAGCCCTAATGCCCCAAGCGCCTTGATTGTATCGAATGATGCAGTCTCTAAAATTGTATCCGTAAAAGACCTCCGCACCGTCGATGGGTCGTAATCAGAGCCGGACTAGGCACGTCTCTGGAGGCGGATCCCTGGGAGCAGTAGCAAAAAGATTAGGATTTCATTAAGAAATGTAACAATGAGTCTCCCAAATCATACCATGCCCCCACCGCCCGGGGGGTCAACATTGATGACTTTGCCCTGTTACAGTGTCAATGGCAGGATGACTTTTTTACATTGGTGTAGGTGATGGTCCATGGCGACACAGATCATTGAGATTCTTTCCCCGGAGGAAATCCGGCGTACCCTGACCCGTTTGGCTTCCCAAGTAATTGAGAAAAATGGTGACCTGTCGGAGTTAGTGTTACTGGGTATCTACACCAGGGGCGTTCCCCTCGCCCATCAGTTAGCTCAGCAAATTGAAATGTTGGAGCAGGTTAAGGTCCCCGTCGGGGCGATCGATGTTACCCTTTACCGGGACGATTTAAAACGGATTAAAACCCGTACTCCCGCCAAAACAAAGATTCCCCTCAGTTTAACGGGCAAAAGGGTGGTGTTGGTGGATGACGTGATTTATAAAGGTCGCACTATCCGGGCGGCCCTCAATGCGGTGACAGAATATGGTCGTCCCCAGGTGATTCGTTTGTTGACGTTGGTGGACCGGGGCCATCGGGAGTTGCCCATCCATCCCGATTTTGTTGGTAAAACCCTGCCCACAGCGGCGGAGGAACAGGTAAAAGTATATCTACAGGACCCAGATGGCCGAGACACAGTGGAATTGATTAAGGGTTAAGTGTGAGTAGTAATGGAAGTTTTTTGGGTGATTGGGCTGCGGTCCTGTTTGCGGCTTTTCGGTGCGTTTTGGATTTTTGGTGGTTTTTTGACCCTACAGGCGGCCAGGGAATCTTTATCCCTAGATCGCGCCCTGGAGGCGATCGCCATGGAGAAACAGGACCGGTTACTGAGTTATTTCCTATTGTTGGGCGGTCTTTTCACCCTGACTACGGGAATGGGGTTGGTTTTAGCCAGTCGCTTGGTTTTTATCCCTTTAGCCCTGTCCATTATTTCTCAGTTGGTTTACTTTGGGCTGCAAAAACGCCGCTTTAGTCGGGCCAAAACGACGGAAGAAAGGGAAGATGCCCAGGTACAACCGGCCACTGTTAATGCTTTTAAGACTTCTTGCCTGGTGGCGATCGCCTGCGGCATTGGTTGGATGGTGGGGTCGCTTAAATAGGGTCAAGGCCGGGATTTTTGGTCAATAAATCCGGATATGGGAGCGGGTTCCGATCGCCGATAAAGCCTATACAATGATTGGGATCGAAATCCCCATCACGTCTCGGACAGTTTTACCTATGCCACGCCGCAACGACTTAAACAAAATTATGATTTTGGGGGCTGGCCCCATTGTTATTGGTCAAGCTTGCGAATTTGACTATTCGGGCACCCAAGCATGTAAGGCGTTAAAGGAAGAAGGCTATGAGGTGGTGTTGGTCAACTCCAACCCGGCGTCGATTATGACTGACCCGGAATTAGCCCACCGCACCTACATTGAGCCGCTGATCCCGGAGATTGTGGAAAAAATTATTGCCAAGGAAAGACCGGATGCGGTGTTACCGACCATGGGGGGACAAACGGCGTTGAATTTAGCCGTCTCCCTTTCCAAATCCGGGGTGTTGGAAAAATATGGGGTGGAATTAATCGGTGCTAAGTTGCCGGCGATCGAAATGGCGGAGGACCGGGATTTATTCAAACAGGCCATGGCCCGCATTGGGGTGCCGGTCTGTCCCTCTGGCATTGTCAACAACATGGATGATGCCCGGCGCATCGCCGCAGAAATTGGTTCCTACCCCTTAATTATTCGCCCCGCTTTCACCCTAGGAGGCACCGGGGGGGGCATTGCCTACAACCAGGAAGAGTATGAAGAAATGGCCCAGTTTGGCCTGGACCAATCCCCCATGTCCCAAATTTTGGTGGAAAAATCCCTGCTGGGTTGGAAGGAATACGAGCTGGAGGTGATGCGGGATTTGGCCGATAACGTGGTCATCATCTGTTCCATTGAAAACTTTGATCCCATGGGGGTCCACACGGGGGACTCGATCACCGTGGCTCCAGCCCAGACTTTAACTGATAAGGAGTATCAACGACTGCGGGACTATTCCATTGCCATCATTCGGGAAATTGGCGTGGAAACGGGGGGATCGAATATTCAGTTTTCCGTTAACCCAGCCAATGGGGACGTGATTGTGATTGAAATGAATCCCCGGGTGTCCCGCTCTTCAGCCCTGGCTTCCAAGGCTACTGGGTTTCCCATTGCCAAATTTGCGGCTAAGTTGGCGGTGGGCTACACCCTCAACGAAATTTCCAACGACATCACCAAGAAGACCCCGGCTTCCTTTGAACCCACCATTGATTACGTTGTTACCAAAATTCCCCGTTTTGCCTTTGAAAAATTCCCCGGCTCCGAACCGATTCTCACCACCCAAATGAAATCCGTTGGGGAAGCGATGGCGATCGGACGTACCTTTCAAGAATCCTTCCAAAAGGCATTACGTTCCTTGGAAACAGGACGATTTGGCTTTGGTTGCGATCGCCATGAGACTTTACCCACCCTTTCCCATCTCCGTTCCCAGTTGCGGACTCCCAACCCAGATCGGGTCTTTTCTTTGCACCATGCCTTGAACCTGGGTATGACCGTGGAGGAAATCCATGAGCTAACGGCGATCGACCTCTGGTTCCTGGACAAATTGGAGGACTTGGTCAAAACGGAAAAATATATGAAACAACGGGGTTTAAAAGACCTCACCACTGCCGATCTGCGCTACATCAAACAACAGGGCTTTGGCGATCGCCAGATAGCCTTTGCCACCAAAACCACCGAAGACGAAGTGCGGGCCTACCGTAAATCCCTGGGCATTACCCCTGTGTATAAGGTGGTGGACACCTGTGCGGCGGAATTTGAAGCCTTTACTCCCTACTACTATTCCACCTACGAACCGGAGGAATGCGAAGTGCTGCCCTCCGACAAGCCCAAAGTAATGATCCTTGGTGGTGGCCCCAACCGCATTGGCCAAGGGATTGAATTTGACTACTGCTGTTGCCACGCCGCCTTTTCCCTTAGTGATGCGGGCTACGAAACCATCATGGTCAACTCCAACCCTGAAACCGTTTCCACCGACTACGACACGAGCGATCGCCTCTATTTTGAACCGCTCACCAAGGAAGATGTTTTAAATATCATCGAAGCAGAAAATCCGGCGGGTATCATTATCCAATTTGGCGGCCAAACTCCCCTCAAACTGGCGGTGCCCCTCCAGCAATATCTCCATAGCCCCGATTGCCCAGTGCAGACCAAAATCTGGGGCACTTCCCCCGACTCCATCGATACGGCCGAAGACCGGGAGCGTTTTGAAAAAATTCTCCACGAGTTGAATATCAACCAACCACCCAACGGCATTGCCCGAGATTACGAAGAGTCCAGAGTAGTGGCCAACCGCATTAGTTATCCCGTCGTAGTGCGGCCCTCCTATGTGCTAGGGGGACGAGCCATGGAAATTGTCTATTCCGACGAAGAATTGGAACGGTACATGACCTATGCGGTGCAAATTGAGCCGGATCATCCCATTTTGATTGACAAATTTTTAGAAAATGCCATCGAAGTGGACGTGGACTCCCTCACCGACAAAACCGGCAAAGTGGTCATTGGCAGCATCATGGAGCACATTGAAGAAGCTGGTATCCACTCCGGGGACTCCGCCTGTTCCATTCCCTACACCAGCCTTTCCGAGGGGGTACTAGCCACCATTCGCCAGTGGACCGAACAATTGGCAAGAGCTTTAAAAGTGGTGGGTTTGATGAACATTCAATACGCTGTGCAAGGGGAACAGGTTTATATCCTGGAAGCTAATCCCCGGGCATCTCGCACTGTGCCCTATGTAAGTAAAGCCACCGGCCGTCCCCTGGCTAAAATTGCTTCGCTGGTGATGTCTGGCAAAACCCTAGAAGAACTGGGGGTAACGGAGGAATTTATTCCCCAGCACGTAGCCGTTAAGGAAGCGGTGCTCCCCTTCAGTAAATTCCCTGGGGCAGACACTTTGTTGGGGCCAGAAATGCGTTCCACCGGGGAAGTGATGGGTATTGACAGCGACTTTGGCAAAGCCTTTGCTAAGGCCGAGTTGGGAGCGGGGGTAATTTTAGCTACCACCGGAACGGTATTTGTGTCCATGAGCGATCGCACCAAAGAGGCGGCTGTGCCCGTGGTTAAAGACTTAATGGATCTAGGCTTTAAAGTGGTGGCCACGGCCGGTACCCAAAAAGTTTTGCAACAGCATGGCATTGAAGGGGTAGAAGTGGTGCTCAAACTCCATGAAGGTCGCCCCCACGTCATCGACTGGATTAAAAACGGCCAAATCCAATTTATTATCAACACCCCCAGCGGTGAGGAATCCCAGTTAGATGGCCGCACCATTCGCCGGGCCGCACTGGATTATAAGTTGCCCATTATCACCACGATCGCCGGCGGAAAAGCCACCGTGGCCGCCCTCCGCAGTCTGCAAGACCACCCCCTTGATGTGAAGGCATTGCAGGATTATTTGGGCTAATTTGTTAAGTTAAATAGGATGGGCTCAATCAACGAACCAGTTTATTTAACTTATTTCTGAATACAGTAAAAAGGTAGAGCAATGTCTTTAACCGCCGTAGCCAAAAGCCTCTATGAAGAAGATTATCTCCTTTGGTTAGAAACGACCTTGGATCAGCTTAAATTACGCCAAGTTGAGCAAATAGACTGGGATAATTTAGTAGAGGAAATCGAAGGTTTGGGCATTCAGCTACGCCATAAAGTTGATAGCTATCTGCGACAGTTGCTAATTCATCTACTCCTCTATCGCTATTGGACAACAGAACGGGAAAATTCCGGTCGGGGCTGGCGTGGTGAAATCGGTAACTTCAGAGATGAATTGGAGAACTTGTTAGAGTCAAAAACTCTTTACAGTTTTTTTCTCACCCGCATTGATTTGATGTATCTCAAAGCAAGAAGACGAGCCATCGACAAAACAGGGTTAGCAGCCCAGATTTTTCCTGAAAATTGCCCGTTTTCAGTGGCGGAATTATTGGATCCAGATTTTTACCCCGACGCTGCAACTACCGACTGAATAAACCACATCTAAATGCCTTACGGTGTTTTTTCTTTGGGTTACGAGTCGCTAGGTGCGGAAATTTTTCCCAGATTGAATGAATGAAGATTAATGTCTGAAAATTTGGTAGCCTAGCAAAGCTGGGGGTTCACATTTTAGTAGGCGTTGCCCCTTAGTTTTGTCAAATTTTTCGATGGTGTTATGGAAGTAGACGGCATTTGGTTGCGGTTAATCTGGTTGGACTATCGCTTGGCGGTCATCGTTTCTGTGTTTATCCCCCTGGTGCTGGTCATTTGGTCAGCCTTTAAACGGGTAGATGCCATCAATCGTTTGCTAATCATCTATTGGCGGGTGGCCAGCCTGTTGATGGTAACGGTCTATCTCCTGATTCCCGGCTGGTCCTTGGCTTTCTTCACTGGTTTTGCTGCCCGTTGTCTAATTCCGGTTAGTTTGTGGTTTTGGGTGGACCTCAATGACGAAATCAAGGATTTACCCCCTTCCCCTTTGAAATTGGCCACCACCACTTGGCGTTGGGGCATCACTATTTTTTCCTGCTTTGCCATCTTGGTAAATATTCCTTTCCTTTCCTGTGGGCTGAATGGCATTGGTGGAGCGGAAAGTTTCTGTCAGGTTTGGCTCCAGCCGCCCCTACATTACAAGGCTTGGTTCCACGCCAATTCCAACACTGGTTTCCTTGGCTTTTTGGGCATTATTGGCCTAGTGGCCTATGTGATTTATTTCCTCTCTTTCCTGGTTTTTCGTCTGGGTCGTCAAGGGCGATCGGCTCTGGATCATTAAGGCCATTGCCCCGGTTAAAGCCGTGAATATTTTCTTCTGGGCTTTGCTTTTAGCTCCCCACGGTTGCCCCGTCCTGAAAAATAACTAAAGTAACTGCATCGTTAACGTCTAACCCATGGTTATTTCCCCTAGCGTTTCTGCCCTCCCTACCCTGGCTCACAATGCCCGCCAAGCGGCCCTCTATTTGGGCACCCTCAGCACCGCCGAACGGAATCAGGCGATCGCCGCCATAGCTGATGGTCTAACGGCCGCCATGCCAGAAATTTTGGCTGCCAACCAGGAAGATTGTGCCGCGGCGGAAGCCATGGGCATTGCTAAACCCCTTTATAACCGCCTGCTGTTGGGGGAAAGTAAGCTCAAAAGCACCATTGCCGGGGTGAAAGATGTGGAGCATTTACCCGATCCGTTGGGCCAAGTTACCCTCCATCGACAATTGGATGAGGGTTTGGTGTTAAAACGGGTTGGTTGTCCCCTGGGGGTGTTGGGGGTGATTTTTGAGGCGCGCCCGGAGGCCCTGATCCAAATCAGTAGTTTGGCCATTAAATCCGGCAACGCAGTCATTCTCAAAGGAGGTCGGGAAGCCACCCGTTCCTGCCAAGTTTTAACCGAAGTTATTCAAACCGCTTTGGCTAAGACTGCAGTCAAACCAGAGGCGGTTAACTTGCTCACCACCAGGGAAGAAATTCGGGGCCTGTTGGCCCTAAACCAGTATGTGGATTTGATTATTCCCCGGGGTTCCAACGAGTTTGTCCAATATATTCAACAAAATACCCAAATTCCTGTGTTAGGCCACGCCGATGGCATTTGTCACCTTTATCTGGATGCCCAGGCTGATTTGGCGAAGGCCATTGCCGTAACAGTGGACGCAAAAACCCAATATCCCGCTGCCTGCAATGCCATTGAAACCCTTTTGGTCCACCAGGCGATCGCCGCTGAATTTTTACCGCCTTTGGCCCAGGCCCTAAAGGAAAAAGGAGTTAGTCTACGGGGAGATGGTGAAACGCAAAAACTAATTGATTGTGAACCTGCCACCGAAGTGGATTGGCGCACTGAGTATAGTGATCTAATCCTCTCCATCAAAATTGTGGATTCCCTCGAAGCGGCGATCGATCACATTAACCAGTACGGTTCTAAGCACACCGATGGCATTATCAGCGAAGATTTGGCCGTAGCAGAACAGTTTTGTCAGCGGGTAGACGCCGCCGGGGTTTACCACAATTGTAGTACCCGTTTTGCCGACGGTTTCCGCTACGGATTTGGGGCGGAGGTGGGCATCAGCACCCAGAAAATGCCTCCCCGGGGCCCGGTGGGTTTGGAGGGTTTAGTCACCTATAAATATCAACTGTGGGGCCATGGTCAGATTGCCGCCACCTATACTGGCCAGGGGGCCAAAGCTTTTACTCACCTTGACCTTTAGTCACACCCCATTGTCCTGGTTCCAGCCCATGGGAGGGAATAATTAACAAAGGTTGACGGGACGTTTGAACATTCTGGGTAGCTATGTTATCCTTTCCCCCATTCTTGGCTAATTGGATCGTCCCCATGCTACAAATTTCCGACCTGAATGTGTATTACGGAGAAAGTCATATTTTACGTAATGTGGACATGTCCATCGCTCCGGGGCAGATGGTGTGTTTGATCGGACGCAACGGGGTTGGTAAAACCACTCTACTTAAAACCATTATGGGACTGCTTTCCCCCCGCAGTGGTTATGTGGTTTATGGCGATCGCCAGTTGAATTCTGTGCCGACGGATAAACGGGCCCGTTTAGGCATTGGTTATGTGCCCCAGGGCCGGGAAATTATTCCCCGCTTGACAGTGCAGGAGAATTTACTGCTGGGATTGGAAGCCTGTGCGGATAAAAGTCAACGACAAAAAGGCATTCCCGACGAAATTTTCGAGCTTTTTCCTGTGCTCAAAACCATGCTTTCCCGCTGGGGTGGGGACTTGAGTGGTGGTCAGCAACAACAATTGGCGATCGCCAGGGCCTTGATGGGTCAGCCCAAACTATTGCTATTGGATGAACCGACGGAGGGCATTCAACCATCCATCATTCTGGAAATTGAAGCGGCGGTGAAACGGATTATTGCAGCCACAGGCATTTCCGTTCTTTTGGTGGAACAGCATTTACACTTTGTCCGCCAGGCTGATCGTTACTATGCCATGCAAAAGGGAGGCATTGTAGCTTCCGGGGAAACCCAAACCTTGAGTCAGGAGGTTATCCAAAAATTCTTGGCTGTTTGATTGTATTTTCCAACCTATTTTGGGGAGGGGAAATGACACAGATCACTTTAATTCCGGTGCTAAGCTGAGAAAGCAGTGAATGGTGCAGACAATTATGGATTCTCTAACAGAAATATTGGAAATTAAACTACAAAAATGGCAACCAGACATAGCCACCCAAGTTCGAGAGAAAATCAGAGAAATAATTGAACTAGCTGATCAAGATGCCCTAGATATTCTTCGCTCCCGAGCAATCGAACAAGAGGTATTAGATTTACTCGATGAGTCCTAAACCTGGTGACGTTTGGCTTGTTGACTTAGGCATAGCCGCAAAGACTCGTCCTGTTGTTGTGGTATCTCGTTATGACACAAATCCTCCACGAGCTTTAATTATCTATGTTCCACTAACCACCCAATATCGACACAGTCAGTATGAAGTTTCTTTACCAAAACTAAGCTTTCTGAAACAAGACTCCTTTGCGAACATTCAGGGCTTAGGATCTATTCCAAGGACAAGACTAGATCGGAAATTGGGTGAATTATCAAGTGAGACCTTACAAAAGATAAGACAAGCGATAATTTTTGTATTGGGTTTGCAGTAATAATCAAGGGCTTGATCAGCGCCGGTCTTTACTATGCCATGCAAAAGGGAGGCATTGTGGCTTCCGGGGAAACCCAAACCTTGAGTCGGGAGGTAATTCAGAAATTTTTGGCGGTTTAAGATTTCCAGATTTTCCTCAGCTGACCGATTAATGGTATTTTTTCGGGTGTCGTAACCCTAAAGAGGAATTTGATCTGTGAACGTGATTCCCACGGCGATCGCCGATGTGTTCGTTTTAGAACCCAAAGTCTTTGGCGATGAACGGGGTTTTTTCTTTGAGAGTTACAACGATAAAGTTTTCCAGCAGGCCGTGGGCATAGACCCCCATTTCGTGCAGGATAACCATTCCTTTTCTCGCCAGGGAGTACTGCGGGGGTTACATTACCAAATCCAGCATCCCCAGGGAAAACTAGTGCGGGCTGCCCGGGGAGAAATTTTTGACGTGGCAGTGGATCTGCGCCGCAATTCTCCCAGTTTTGGCCAGTGGGTGGGTTATATTCTCAATGACCACAATAAAAGACAGCTATGGATTCCCGCCGGTTTTGCCCACGGTTTCGCCGTCCTTTCCCCAGAGGCAGAAGTGCTGTATAAGGCCACGGATTACTATGCGCCGACCTATGATCGCACCTTACTGTGGAATGACCAGGCCATCGGCATTGACTGGCCCTTACCTACTCCGCCCCTGTTATCTCCCAAGGATCAACGGGGTCTTCCCCTAGCCGAAGCGGAGGTGTTTGATTTTTCCGGACCTCCTCTTTCCTGAGTTGCCCAAAGGTTTGCTCAGAGGAATGAAGGCTTCCTTCGCCGCCACCTTAAGGAGAAGGGGGCAAAATGTCAGCTTTCCCCGTTCCCTGGCCGAATTTTTGCCGGAGCCATTGCCAGATTTTTTCTAGTAATTGTTCTAGGCCGTACACTAGGCGGTCAAGCCATTCCAAGCACCAAACCAAAACGTGTTTGTCATAACCCAAACTCTGGGCCTGGGTTTCAATCCAATCAAAGGCAGTTTCCAAATCCTGGGGCGATCGCCGCTGGTTGGCCATTTGCCCGCTGGAGTGAAGCAATTTTCCTTTTAGTTTAATCTCCCCTTGATCAGACAAAACTTTTTCATCTAAACCCCAATCCTCCTCCAGCCAGGGATCTTGCACCACCATCCCAGGAGCACCAGGGGAAACGGAATTGACTAAGGCAGATTTTTGCCGGCCAGGGCGTTTACTGCGACGGCGGCTAGGGGCGATCGCCTGGGAATGATTACCGGGCACCGACAAAGCAAGATTGTGGTGGTTTTCAATGGTGTCTTCTGTCCATTGCTCAACGGTATGGGCTCCAGCGGATGAGCCACTGCCTTGACCCAATAGGGGCGTAACCATGGCGGGCATGGGTAAATCGGCAAACAATTCTTCCCAAGCTAACCAAGGACTTGGCGGTTCCCCTGGCAAGGCAGCGTTATTTCCCTCTTCTCTTCCCAGGGATGGGGCTGAACTACTGCCCTGGGGACCAAAAAAGTAGGCGATCGCCGCTTGGAGAATCACTTTCAACTCAAACGGGTCTGGGGCACTGGCGGGATGGCGATCGGGATTGAATAATTGCTCCAGGGTTTGTTGTACCCGGTGCTGTAAATCTTGTCCTAGATGTTGCACTGTGGGGGGCAACACCTCCACAATTTGCTGGGACAGTTGTTGGGATTTAACTACGGTGGCTTCAATGACTGGTTGTTGTCCTAAATTTTTGAGATGGCGATTTGTTTGCCCCAGCCAATCTTTAATGCCTGCTACATTAGCCTGGACGGTATTAGTTGGAACAATGGCAGTAGATGAAGGTAAAGCGGGTCTGGTTTGCCAACGGTAAATGCCCTGCCAGAGCCAATCCAGGGGGGCAAGTACCTTTACCCTCTGTTCTCCTTGACCATTGCTATCAGCGCCGGTAATTAGAGGAATACCCCGCCATTGTTTGGCCTGCAAAGCCCATTGCCGACGACGTTGATAATGCCATTGGGCCAACTCCCGCCGGATTTGTTGTTGCAATTGTTGCTGTTGCTCCGGGGAAAACACATCCAGAGTTAAATTGTCTTTGGTGGTCAGCACTAAACGGCGATCGCCACAACGGGAAGCTAAACCTTGAATGACAATGGCATCGTTACCAGAGCGAAAAATATTTTTTACCTGTTCACCAAATTTAGCTAGTGGGGACGGATTATTGCTGGGGGGTAAAGCCGGCTTTTCTGGCTGGGCGGGTAAAGCTAGGTCTTGGTTATGAACGGAAAGGTTATCTTCCCCAAGGGATTGATCATTAATTAAAACGGAGAAATCTTGAGCTAAAACTAAACCCTGATTTGTTTGGTTCACCTCAACATGGTCAAACCAAGCTTGCAGGGAAGTAAGTACCGTTGCAATGGGTTGGTCAGCGGCGATCGCCAAAGCTCCCCTATCCTCGGAATTAACCCTGTCTCCATCTTTTCCGGGAGGTAAAGCCCTTTGATTCTGACCCTCTTCACCCCCTAACACTGGCCCCAACCACTTTTCTGGATGTAGCAGCCAGTAAAAGGGATACATTAAAGCCTGGACGCCCCATTCCGCCGCCACCCGCAGATGACGCACCGTTTCCCCCAGGCGATCGCGCAACCGTTGGGATTGGCGATTGAGATTGGTAAAAAGACGACTCTTGTAGGGGCCGCGGGAACTAGACATGGGAACTACCGATTACCAATGGAATGGTCACAATGCTCAAAGACTAGAGTGATCAGATTGTGTTCTATCCTACCCCGACTAGATGGGGCTGACCGACTTCGCTTAGAATCTACCATGGGGTGTAAACCTGCCCTCCATTCCACCTACTGCAAATTGTACTATGGTTTCAGAACGCATTTTGCCTGAATTGAACACCGCAGAAATTTCCCTGGACCGAGAAACGGCCCTAGTCCTTTACGAAGACATGGTCCTGGGTCGCTTCTTCGAGGATAAATGCGCTGAAATGTATTACCGGGGCAAAATGTTTGGTTTTGTCCACCTCTACAACGGCCAGGAAGCGGTGTCTTCCGGCATCATCAAGGCCATGCGCCAGGATGAGGACTATGTTTGCAGCACCTACCGAGACCATGTCCATGCCCTTAGTGCCGGGGTCCCAGCGAGGGAAGTAATGGCGGAACTGTTCGGCAAAGAAACCGGTTGCAGTCGGGGGCGGGGTGGTTCTATGCACCTATTTTCCTCGGCCCATAATCTGCTGGGGGGATTTGCGTTTATTGGGGAAGGGATTCCCGTGGCCCTGGGGGCGGCTTTCCAAACCAAGTACCGCCGGCAAGTTTTAAAAGATGACAGTTACGACCAAGTCACGGCCTGCTTTTTTGGGGACGGCACCAGCAATAACGGCCAATTTTTTGAATGCTTAAACATGGCTGCCCTCTGGAAATTACCCATTCTGTTTGTGGTGGAAAACAATAAATGGGCGATCGGCATGGCCCATGAGCGGGCCACTTCCCAACCGGAAATTTACAAAAAAGCCAGTGTGTTCAATATGGCTGGAGTAGAAGTGGACGGCATGGATGTGGTGGCAGTCCATAAGGTGGCAACGGAAGCGGTGGCTAGGGCCAGGGCAGGGGAAGGGCCGACGTTGATCGAAGCGTTGACCTATCGTTTCCGTGGGCACTCCTTAGCAGATCCCGATGAACTTCGGTCTGCGGAAGAAAAACAATTTTGGGCCGCCCGGGACCCCATTAAAAAATTTGCCGCCTTCATAACGGAACACGAGTTGGCCAGCAATGAAGAGTTGAAGGAAATTCAAAAACGCATTCAAGGGGTGATTGATGATGCGTTAACCTTTGCCGAGTCTAGCCCCGAACCCAACCCGGAGGATCTGAGGAAATATATTTTCGCTGACTAACTCCTGTTGTTAGCATTTCGGAGTACCTGTCCCTGCCGCCGTAACGTGTATTCACGTATATTAAATGTATAAACGTCGTGCAGGGCGATCGCCAAAATGATCACACAAAGAATCACCAAATGGGGAAATTCCCTAGGCATTCGACTTCCTCAATCCATTGTCCAGCAATTTGGCTGGAAAGAAGGGGAACAGGTTGCCATTACGGCGAAAGACGAACAAGTTATTCTGTCTTTAGCCCGACCAAAATATAGCCTGGCAAAGTTACTCGATGGGGCCCAACCGGAAAACCAACACGCCGAAGTTGATTGGGGGAATGCCCAAGGGGAAGAGTCTTGGTAAAGATTAGCGGCATCGTTCCCAAACGGGGCCAGATCATTACTGAGAACATTGGGTTAACCCCATGAAAAAATTCCAAGAATCAAATCTATGGCTCTAACAATCGAACAAGCCCAAGAACGAATCATTCAAATTTATCAATGTATTGATACTCGATCTGAATGTTTTGGGTGCTTAGTTAATTGGCAAGAGGGAATTTCATGGCACTATGGAATTGCATTAACTAATGAATTAATATTTGATACAGCAGGTTTCAATATTTTTGAAAAAAATCGAGATTCTTTTTTTATAGTTCCTGACGTACAAGAATACACTCCAAAGGAGGTAGTAGATAGACTTTGTTATTTTGTCATGTGTTTTAGAGATTGGGATTATGGTATTTTGGGCTGGAATTGTGAGCATGCCGCCCGACTTATTGCCAGCAACCAACCTATTTCTTATGAAGTAAAGAAGGCACCTTTTCCAATCCCCCGACTCAATCATAATGGTTGGCATCCAGAAGCAAAGGCAATTTTTGCAACTTTTATCAATGAAAATCCTTATCTATTAACCGATATATTCACCTTGCCCATTAAAACAAAAGCTAACATAGAAAAAATTCAAACTTTTAGCTCATATTATTCCACTCCAGGGACTTCAAATTTATATCAAGATGATCAAGACAAAGTTGCGATATTTTCTGATATACAAAAGATAATTGTCGAACAACTAGAGATTGAGCCAGAGCAAGTAGACTGGAATAGTCATCTTTCCCATGACTTGGGTGCGGATGAGCTTGATTTGATTGAAATCATTATGATTCTAGAGGAAGAGTTTGATCTTGAAATTCCAAATAATCTATTAATGGTTCCTAATTTTTTAAATTGTTCTGGTTCTTCTAGTTCAAGTGATTTTGTTGCCATTGGAAGTTCAAATTCTTTTTATAATAATTCTGTTGTTGCTTGTACTATCGGAGATCTAACAAACTTTGTTTATAATCATCGTCATAATGGGAAATAAGACTCAAAAAATTGAGAGTTATAAAACATAAATTTTGTAAATACACTAAAGATTAATTTGTAATAATCAAGATAGAGATAAATAACAGGAGAGAATAAGAGCAAAGATAATTTTAGATATTTTGAACTAGCAAAAATAGGCTTTGCCAATAGTCCTCTGGGGAAGGTTAGATAATTCGGTCGCAGTTTGGGAGAATGGAATGGTCAGCCGTTGGAGCTTGCAGATAATCTTGCGGCCAACGAGTTGATTGAGTATTTTTTCCCACCCCCTGTGCATGGAATCTAAGTTGCTAAGTGCAAATCAAGGCTTTGGCCCGGTTTTAAGAAATTCCCGTTTTTTGTTCCTCTGGGTTGGTCAAATCTTTTCCCAGTTGGCCGATAAGTTTTATCTAGTTTTGATGATTGCCCTGATCGCCAACCATTACCAGGCTGAAAATCAGTCCATCAGCGGTTGGGTGTCGGCCATTATGATCGCCAATACCATTCCAGCGGTGCTATTTGGTTCCCTGGCGGGGGTTTACGTTGACCGTTGGCAAAAAAAACAGGTGTTGGTGATTAGCAATTTTTGTCGGGGCCTTTTAATTTTGCTGTTGCCTTTCCTCCTCTGGGTTGGCGATCGCCATGATATCAATTTGCCGGTGGGATGGTTACCTAGTTTTCTGCGTCGTTGGCAGACAGAGGAACACCAGTACTTTGCTTTGCCATTGGGTTTTGCGATTTTGTTGGCGGTTACCTTTGCGGTGTCCACCCTGACCCAGTTCTTTGCCCCAGCGGAGCAATCGGCCACGCCCTTGGTGGTGCGACGGCGGAATCTATTGGCGGCCAATTCCCTCACCACCCTGACCATGATGGGGGTGTTGATCATTGGTTTTGCCATTGGGGAACCCCTGCTTACCTTGGCGGATAGTCTTTTTCCCCAGGCTGGAGATGTGGGACCAGTGCTGGTAGTGGCGAGTTGTTACTTGGTGGCGGGCATTGTCTTGCTAATGCTGAAAACGGGGGAAAAACAGGCCGATCCCGATTTGGTTCACCCCCATGTACTGAGTGATATTCAGGATGGCATCCGTTATCTCCAGGAAAATCATCGGGTGCGCAACGCCCTGATTCAGTTGTTAATTTTATTTTCCATTTTTGCCGCCCTATCCGTGTTAGCGGTGAGTATGGCCGCCCATCTGCCCGGGTTGAAGGCTTCCCAATTCGGCTTTTTGCTAGCTTTTGGTGGTTTGGGCATGGCGATCGGGGCCCTGAGCATTGGCTACATAGGGCAACGGTTTTCCCCCACGGAATTGGCCCTCTGGGGCTCCCTGGGTATGGGGGTTTGTCTAGCAGGATTGGCCTTGTTTGACCATAGTTTAGTGCTGACTTTTGTCACCATCACCATCATGGGTTTTTTCGCTGCCATGGTGGGGGTGCCGATGCAAACGTTGATGCAGGTGGAAACGGACCCGGAATTTCACGGCAAAGTATTTGGCTTGGAAAATAATGCCAACAATATCGCCCTGTCTTTGCCCTTGGCTCTGGCGGGGGTGGCGGAAAGCTTATTTGGTCTCACCCCGGTGTTGTTATTTTTGGCCGCGGCGGCGATCGCCGGGGGAGTTTTAAGTTGGTATATCAATGAAAATAGTCCCCCCGTGGCCCCCCGTAAAGCGAAAGGATCTTCATCTTCAAGCTAGCTAATCCTTGATGGTCACCACCACCGGAGCATGGTCACTGGGTTTTTCCCAGCCCCTGGGTTCTTGGTCAATCCAACACCGTTGGGCTTGGGCGTAAAGTTTTGGGGTCAGGTAATGGTGGTCAATGCGCCAACCCCGGTTGCGACTAAAGCCCCTAGTGCGATAATCCCACCAACTGTAATGGCCCGTTTCTTCGGTAAATTTGCGAAAAGCATCCTGCAAATCGGCGATCGCCAACACATCTTTTATGGCCTGTCGTTCAACAGGGGTGGCCATGATGTGATTTTCTCGTCCTTTAGGATCATGAATGTCTCGATCCTCTAGGGCAATGTTGAAATCCCCACAGACTAAAAATTCCGGTGTATCGCTCTTGCTCAGGTTATGGAGATAGGTTTTCAGCGTTTTTAACCAACGCAGTTTATACGAATATTTTTCACTGTCCGGGGCGGAACCATTGGGAACGTAGAGATTAACAATTCTTACACCCATGTAAACACCACTTATGACCCGTTTTTGTTCATCCAAATCCCCCGTTACTTCTGACCCTAGCAGGGGCGCAAAGCCAATTTTCACATCCTGCAATGGTTCACGGCTAAAAATGGCCACGCCATTATAGGACTTCTGCCCAGAGATGAAGCAATGATAGCCCGCCGCTTCAAACGGTTGCCGGGGAAAATCTTCATCCACCACCTTAGTTTCCTGCAAGCAAAGCACATCAACGGTGTTTGTGCCCAACCAATCAAGGATATGTTGTTGGCGACTGCGAATAGAGTTAACGTTCCAACTGGCGATGTCCATGGGAAAACCGAGAAAAGATAGATTGGCCATAGCCCCGGCCTACCCCCCGCCAGCCTAGATCAAAATTAATTTCCGCTCTTTCTAGCACCCAGTGGGCATAGGTGTTGCTATTGGGGCCAGGCCAGTAACGATAGCTGTAGCAGTGGGGATAAAGTTGGGGGCTATTAAGAATAATTTCCCCCAGGCGATCGCCAAGGGCACCAGACCAGTGCTGGGCCAAAAAACTGGGGCCGTTACCCACCCCACCATAGGGAGTCAACAAGTTTTGGTGGAGATGACCCCAACTAGGGGACTTCAACTCTCGCCGTTGCCACACCTCCCATCTTTGTAAATTTTCTAAGCTTTGACCATGGCGATCGCCGACCACATACCAATAGTGGACAGCCCAGCGACCAACGAAGGGAATTTTGGCCCACAACAGTTGCACTTCCATCGCCATGGCGGTTAAGCAAAAAGCTACGGGAATAATCTACTCGTATAGCCAAGGGTTGAGGGTGGCGTGCCATTCATTCACTTCTTCTTCCTTGAACCAGAGGGCAATTTCCCGCTTAGCAGTTTCAATGGCATCGGAACCGTGGATGATGTTGCGCCCGACGGAAACTCCATAGTCTCCGCGGATCGTGCCAGGGGCGGCGGCATGGGGATCCGTGGCCCCAATCATTTGGCGGGAAGTGGAAACCACAGAATCGCCTTCCCACACCATGGCTACCACAGGGGAAGAACAAATAAATTTCACTAAACCAGAAAAGAATGGTTTATCGTTGAGAGCTTCGTAATGTTTTTCTGCTAATTCCTGGGAAACAGTCATCACCTTCATGGCGACTAATTTGAAGCCTTTTTTCTCAAAACGGCCGACAATTTCCCCAATTAATTGCCGTTGTACCCCATCGGGCTTGATCATGATAAATGTGCGTTCCATGGCAACCTCCGTTTGCTTTTTCTGTTAAAAAAACTTAACAATCACCCTGTATTTTACATGGTTTGGGCATCGGGATTATCTATGGTGACTAGTCCCAACCGGGAGAGTAAAAATCGCCCTGGCGATCGCCGTTGACCCTGACTGGAGAGAGGGGCGCAACAATAATCTTGGCAAAAAGCTTGACAATGGGCACCACTTTCAGCACAATGAAATACTGTGACTCGGGGCTATAGCTCAGTTGGTAGAGCACTTGCATGGCATGCAAGGGGTCAGCGGTTCGAGCCCGCTTAGCTCCATAAAATTTATGTCCGTTCCTGCTTAGTTATTGGGGTTCAGGGGGTTTTTCCTAATTGGACTCATGATCCCATGGTTTCGGTTACCCGAAAAAGACGGCCGTGCGAAAAATTATTGATGCCATCTTCTAGGGGAAATGCAGGGGATATTGGTGGGAAATGCTGCTCCACAATTTTTTACCCAGCAAATGGTGGGAGCAATTCAATCAAAATTTAAATATAGTTAAATTAGAGGCAAAAATATTATTAAAATGGGAAACTATCCAGTTTTTCTTTGCCTTGACCAAGCTGAAGGCTCTAGGTGGTTCACATAATTAATATAGTGGGTTAGTGGTTTATCAACACTCAATAAAATATTTGGCTTAAATTTAATATTGTCATAAATTAAACCATCTTCATGGCGCAGAAAATAGTAAGCTAATCTTGTACAAAACAAGAGAAAGTGACTGACCAAATAACCCATAATACCAGGGCGTTTTGCGGTAACGTAAATAGGTTGAATTCGGATTTTACTCAACTCGGTATTAACACCATCAGCCTGTAAACTGGGCAGAGGGGTGTAAGCATAGATCATGTGTAGAGGAGGGAAAAAACGGACATTTTTCATAATAGTCAACAAACCGATGCAACCATTGTCATAGCGCATGGAATATTCATAGGTTTCTCCCAAAAAATAGTGTATTAAACTTTCTCTAAAAGTAGTGTTTGGCACATTGCCTTTCATGGTGAAATCAATTTGAGTTCCTGATTCATTTTGCCGCAGGGATAAATCCATTTTGATATCAAGATGATGGACTGTCTTCAGATGTTGGGCATCAATACCATTCATCATGCAAATATGATGGTGACACTTTCTTTCAAAGGCTTTATCCGCTTGGATGATCAGTTTTTTGCCCTGAAGCTCGTCAAATTCTGGTAAATCATTGGGGGCAATGGCCTCTGGAAAAACCCAAATAAAGCCATATTTTTCAGCGGTGGCATAGGATGCTAACTTTGCTTTGGAGGGAATTGTTGACTGGCAGGGAATATGGCGACATTTACCCGTTTCATCAAAGGCCCAACGATGAAAGTTACAGCGGATCCAGTTGCCTTCCACCTGACCTAAACCTAGGTCTGTGCCGAGGTGGGGACAGTAGGCGTGTAAAGCCCGTACTTTTCCATCTTGGCCCCGAAATAGGACAATTTTTTGCCCACAAAGGGTTATGGATTTAGCTTGGCCGTGCCGTAAGGTCTGACTAGGACAAACAATATACCAACCCTTGGCAATAATTCGCCAATTATTAAAGATGTCCATGGTTGAGCAAGGTGAGAAGCTAAGATTAGCAAGGGAAACAATTTTCTATTTATTGCTCTGCTAAGAAGTTACTTTGAACATGACCCAATCTACTAATTTTGTCGATGTTTATCCAGTACAGTGGCGAGATGATCAGGTAATTCTCATTGACCAGACCCGTTTACCTTTGGAATACAAGGAAGTGGCGATCGCCGATTATGAGGCCATGGGCCATGCCATCAAATCCATGGTAGTGCGGGGGGCACCGGCCATTGGGGTAGCGGCGGCGTATGGTATGTATTTGGGCGCTAGGAGAATTCAAACGACGGAATTAAGAGAATTTGTGGCGCAGTTGGAATTTGTGGCGGACCAGTTACGTCAAACCCGGCCTACAGCGGTAAATCTATTCTGGGCCATTGATCAAATGTTGAATGTGGCTTACCAC
>NZ_JADEWJ010000286.1:0-4656 GCF_015207725.1 Synechocystis sp. LEGE 06083 | reverse complement strand
CTACCTTAAATATTTTCGAAGCCTTTGTGATTCCACCACCACTCTCGATGAAATCTATAACCTTAATACGTAAATCAAGATCGTAAGTCATGACTGATTTATTTATGGATTCTTGTGTTATTCTTCCAACATATTACCATACAACTCCAGCAAAACGTCTCAAAATTAAATAAATCAGCTATACTTTTCCATCGGCTATCCTCTTTGTTGCCACAAAACACTGAGTAACGTAAAACATGACATAGGCCCGCTGGTGAGCTTGCCCACATTTGTTCATTGTGTGGAAGGTTTTAGGGAATATCTAGGGATCAACCCAGCGGCCGTCGGCTTTGATCAGGTTAATCAATTCCTGTACTCCGTCGGCTTCAGGCACCCGTTTAATTTCTTCTCGACCACGGTAGAGAGCAATGTAACCGGCTTGTTTACCCACATAGCCATAGTCGGCATCAGCCATTTCTCCGGGGCCGTTAACGATGCATCCCATAACGGCAATGTCCAACCCAGTCAGGTGCTTGGTGGCTTCCCGTACCTCGTGTAACACATCTTCCAAATTGAACAGGGTGCGGCCACAGGAAGGACAGGCCACATATTCCACCATGGTTTTTCGTAAACCCAACGCCTGGAGAATGCTGTAGCAAACGGGGATTTCCTTTTCGGGGGCTTCAGTGAGGGAAACCCGGATAGTGTCGCCAATGCCATCGGCTAAAAGGGTAGCAATGCCAGCGGTGGATTTAATCCGGCCATATTCCCCATCCCCAGCTTCGGTGACTCCCAAATGGAGGGGATAATCCATCCCTAATTCATCCATGCGCTTGACCATGAGGCGATAGGCCGCCAGCATCACCGGGACCCGGGAAGCTTTCATGGAAACGACTAGATTGCGGAAATCTAAGGATTCACAGATTTTGATAAATTCTAGGGCTGATTGCACCATGCCCTCTGGGGTGTCCCCGTAGGTAAAGAGCATCCTCTCCGAGAGGGAACCATGGTTAACGCCAATGCGCATAGATTTACCCTGATCACGCAGGGAAACTACTAGGGGTTCCAATGTTTCGCGAATTTTGTCACCAATGTCAGCAAATTCTTGGTCGCTGTAGCCTTCCCGTTGGGCATCGGGTTTTTCAAAAACATATAAGCCTGGGTTGATGCGTACCTTATCGACGTGTTTGGCTACTTCTAGGGCAATTTTCATGCCGTTGTGGTGTACATCCGCCACCAAGGGAACCCTCTGGTAGGTACTCTCGAGCTTTTGTTTAATATCTGCTAGGGCTTTGGCATGGGCCATGCTAGGCACCGTTACCCGGACAATTTCACAACCGATTTCATGGAGGCGACGAATACCGGCCACGGAGCCATCCACATCCAGGGTGTCTTCATTGATCATGGATTGCACCACCACGGGATGACCGCCACCAATGGTAACGGTTCCCACGGGCACAGGACGGGTTTTGCGGCGATGGATGGTGGTGTCGAACTCGGGCTGGACAGGGGTCGGCAGGGAAACAGTTACCATGGGAAAGTTTAGTTTTTAGCAAAAAACTGTAGGCAACCTAGATTATCCCACAACCAATTACCCCAACAAGGCGCCGGAGGTGAAGGCTAGTCCTACCCCTGCTAGCAAAAAGCCAATAAATCTTAGATTTAGTAAAGATTCTTGGGTTTCATACCAGCCCTTGGCAAAAGTGTAGGCTGCCATGGCGATCGCCAGTTGAACGATGGAAAAACCAAGCAGGTAGGCCGCAATGGGATTCATTTCTGCCCCCACAATGGCTTCCCCGTAGGCATAGCCATGGAACACACCGGCTACGGCGGCTAAAACCATTACCACGGGGGATGATAGGGGACGACCTATGGCCAAGAGTAGGCCAAATAGGAGGACGGAACCGGCAATAATTAATTCCGGTTGGGGAAGATCGGCGCCAATTAAATGTAATCCCGTGCCGGCGATCGCCGTGGTGATAAAAATGAGGGGCATAAGCCAACCATGGCGCAATCCAGCAGCAATGAGGCCCACGGCAATGACAAAGGCAAGATGGTCTAGGCCGATAACGGGGTGTCCTAATCCAGAAAGAAAACCTTCAAAGAAATTATCCGGCGTAGTGCCCCCAAAGGGATGGTGCGCTAGGATCCGGGGGGAAGTCATTAAATCAGATAAACCTGTAACATTCACAATCTGTACCTCGCAGATTTGATTAAGAGAAGGGGGAATGGTTGGCGGGCATCCTGACTTAGGGCAACTAGACCCATCACAGTTGCGGGACAGTATTGGCTTTACACCAGCTTTTCCCCGTTACCTCCACTGGCTGTTACCTACTGGAACCAACTGAACTCAGTTCCCAACCCTAGCACGGATTTTCCTCCCTTTTCGAGGATGATTTGATTAGTCTATATAAACTAAAGAACGAGATTCTACTCCACTAATTAGCGTCCTTGTCACGAAAATTCTACAAATTGGCACGGTTAACCAACGGTTAAGGCGGCGATCGCCTAGGATAGAAGTCATAGACCCCAATGGATATGAGCCTTGTGTCTGTGCAACCATGCCCAACCAAACCAGATTTTCCGGCCAAAATTTTCACCTTTGACCGGGGGTTGACCCTGATTCACCAGGACTTACCCTCCGTTCCCGTGGCAGTGGTGGATGTGTGGGTGCGGGCCGGGGCGATCGCCGAGCCAGATGCCTGGCCTGGGGTAGCCCATTTATTGGAACACATGATTTTCAAGGGCACCAAAAGGGTACCGCCGGGGGCCTTCGACCAAGTAATTGAATACAACGGGGGCATGGCCAACGCCGCCACTAGCCATGATTATGCCCATTTTTACCTCACCACTGCGGCGGATTACTTGCCCAGAACGTTACCCTACCTAGCGGAAATTCTTTTGCAGGCGGAAGTGCCGGAAGAATGTCTTTTTTACGAGCGGGAAGTGGTGCTAGAGGAAATTCGTGGCAGTGAAGATGACCCCGATTGGTTAGGATTTCAAGCTCTTTGTCAACTGCTCCATCCCCGCCATGCCTATGGCCGCTCCGTGCTGGGGGATGCCACCGCCGTACAAAACTACACCGCCAATCAATTGCGTTGCTTCCACCGCACCCATTACCAGCCGGAAAATATGACTGTGGTGATGGTGGGGGATATCCGGGAAACGGCGGCGATCGCCTACATTGAAGATGTTTTTGACCATTTTGGCGTGCGGTCAGAATGTCCCCCCACAACCCCATCAGCAAATCACCCGATCCAGACCGTTAAACGGGAAACTCTCCGCATACCGGAATTGGGTCCTAGTCGTTTAACCATGGGTTGGAATGGCCCAGGCATTGACCGTCTCCAGGACAATATTGGTTTAGATTTATTGGCCATGGTGTTGGCCGGTAGCCACTGCGCCCGGTTAGTGCAACGCCTGCGGGAAGAACTGGGGCTAGTGTTTGATATCCAGAGTTGTTTTTCCCTGCAAAAGGAAGCCAGTTTATTTACCATCAATGCCTATCTGACCTCAACCCAGGCAGCAACGGTGGAAGCAGAAATTTGTGCCGCTATCCAGAGTCTACAAACCACCCCCATTAGTGCGGCGGAATTGGCCAGGGCCCAACGTTTACTTTGTAATGAGTTTATTTTTTCCACCGAAACCCCTGCCCAACTAGCCGGCCTTTACGGTTATTACCAAACCCTGGCCACCGCTGAGTTGGCGATCGCCTATCCCCGCATCGTCAGTCAGTATCGCCCCGAGGCCCTACAAAGCCTAGCCCAGCGTTACCTATCCACCGAGGCCTATGCCCTGGTACTCCTAGAAGCGGCCCAATCCTAGTCTTGGCAATTTATGCGCAATCATCAATCTATCCATCGCCTCATTCTCGATAACGGCATCACCCTCATTTGTACAGAAAATCCAGCCGCAGACTTAGTGGCAGGACGAATTTTTCTCAAGCAAGCAGGAGCCTGTTGGGACTCTCCCCAAAAAGTGGGGCTTTCCCATCTCATGGCCACGGTAATTACTAAGGGCACTAAACGGCGATCGGCTTTAGCCATTGCTGAATTTGTGGAATGTTTGGGAGCGCACCTCGGGGCCGATGCGGCCAGCGATTATTGGGCTTTGAGTCTCAAAACTGTCACCGCTGATTTTCCAGTTATCCTCGATTTAGCGGCGGAAATCTTACGTTATCCCACCTTTGACGTGGGGGAAATTGAACTCGAAAAACGCTTAATCGTCCAGGCAATTCAGTCCCAACGGGAACAACCCTTCAACGTGGCTTTTCACCAACTGCGCCAATCCATGTATCCCAACCATCCCTATGGTTACTCCATTTTGGGTAGCGAGGAAGTGGTGCCCCATTTTACTGCCCAGGATTTGTGGGAATATCACCAAGCCTATTTTCGCCCCGATAATTTGGTAATTAGCTTGGCGGGACGGTTAACCCTGGCCCAGGCTAAGGATTGGGTAGAAACTAGCTTTGGAGATTGGGCCATTCCGGAGCAATCGATTGTTTGCCCGATTCTAACGCCGTTAAATGTTTCTCCCCAGGAACATCTCACCCCCCAGGCGACCCAGCAATCGGTAGTACTCTTAGGTTATCTAGGGGTGGGCGTTAAACATGAAGACTATGCACCGCTAAACTTGCTCAGCACCTACTTGATCAATGGTCTCTCTAGCTGTTTGTTT
>NZ_JADEWJ010000285.1:0-4679 GCF_015207725.1 Synechocystis sp. LEGE 06083 | reverse complement strand
CTAGTAAAGCGTTGCGAAATTGGCTCAGCACCATTGATTGTCCCCGTTATATTTTGAACTTCCACGGGGAAAATTTAGACCCGCTGCAAGGACAAACGATTTACTTGCCCACCAGCGTTGCCCAGGTAGCGGATTATTTACATAGCCAGGGATTAACCCCCGATGCAGAACAGAAAAGTTATGCCCATAGTTGGCAGGAAAAACAACGACAAAGCCAAACAATTATCATTTCTGCCCTAGCCGATGCCCATACCCCTTTAATAGTGGCCCAATTGGCCCATTGTTTGCCGCCCCAAACCAATTTGTTGGTGGCCAATAGTTTGCCTGTGCGCTGGCTGGAATTTTTCTGGCCCGTCAACGGCGATCGCCATCGTATTTTTGTTAACCGGGGAGCCAACGGTATTGATGGTACCCTTTCCACCGCCATGGGGATTGCCCACCGTAGCCCAGGGGAGACAGTATTGTTAACTGGCGATTTATCCCTATTGCACGACAGCAACGGCTTTTTAAATCAGTCCCAAATGCAGGGTAATTTAACCATTATTCTGCTCAATAATAACGGCGGTGGTATTTTCCAAACCCTACCCATCGCCCAATGTGAAGATGTGTTTGAAACCTATTTTGCTACGCCCCAAGGAGTGGATTTCAGTCAACTTTGTCGCACCTATGGAGTGGAACACCAAATTATTACTAACCTTTGGGAATTGAAAGAACAATGGCCAAGAAACAATTCCACTTCCATTCGGGTTTTAGAAATAATTGGCGATCGCCGTCAGGAGGCCCAATGGTTAAAATCATTACAGGCACAATTTTCCTGTGCTGATAGCTTGATCCAGTAAATCTTTCCCTTCTTGTACAGAATTGATCTGAAAAAGTTGTTCCCGCAACTGCGCCGCCCCAGGAAAATCTTTGCAATACCACGCTAAATGTTTACGGGCTTGGAATAGACCCCGTTGACCCTTATATTCCCAAAGCATTTGCAGATGTTCCTGGGCACAGGTTAATTTTTCCGCCACCGTGGGAGCCCTTCGTTTCTCTCCAGTTTTAAAAAAATGCTCAATTTCCCCCACTAAATAGGGATAACCCAAACTCCCCCGGGAACACATTACCCCGTCTGCCCCGGTTTGTTCTAAACAGGCGATCGCCGCTTCCACCGAAAAAATATCCCCATTGGCAATGACCGGGATTGACAGAGCTTGTTTAACTTTGGCAATCCATTGCCAGCGGGCCTGGCCGTTATAGCCCTGGGCCCTGGTGCGGCCATGGAGGGTCAACATTTGTGCCCCCGCATCCTGCAATCTCTGGGCAAATTCGACAATATTAATTTCCTGATCATCCCAACCGAGGCGGGTTTTGACCGTAACAGGCACATCCACCGCCGTCACCACAGTTTTGACAATGGCTTCGGCTACATCCGGTTGCCGCAGTAGGGAGGAACCGCCCCCTTTTTTTGTGATTTTATTGACCGGACAACCCATGTTAATGTCCACCGATTGGGCTCCCTGGGCCACCGCTTTTTGGGCCGCTGCCGCCATAAAGTCCGGCCGACAGTCAAACAGTTGGATACTGATGGGATTTTCCTGGGGATCAATTTCCATCACCTGGGGCAACGTGCGGAGATGGTGAATTTCCGTGGCGCTGACCATTTCCGTATAGAGCATGGCCTGGGGGGCATAGCGGCGCACTAACCGCCGAAACACCAAGTCCGTCACCCCCGATAAAGGGGATTGGAAGACCCGGCTGTGGAGGGTGAGGGTGCCAATCTGTAATGGTTTGGCCCAGGCGGTGGGGTTAGGAGGATTATTAGGCAAAGAATTAGGGGCCAAAATCTACAAGGAAATGAATCTATCAACAATATTTTTCCATTTTTCTCGGTCAAAAGGCGATCTCCATTCGCTAACTACAACAACCACAACGGGGGGAAACCATGGGGACAGGGTTGGAGGTCTAGTATGTTGGAAAGAATACCCTTAATACCTACCAAGCTGCCTTTGGTTGGTTCCCCCTAAGTGTGAGTGCCAATATGTCCAACAAAAAAGAGATTCCCATTTTAATCGGTGCGTTGTTAGTCACCCTGGGCATTGTGGGAGCAGGAGGATGGTTTTTATTTAACAGAATGAATCCTGCTGCGGTCACTCCTGGGCCTGCCACCACGGTTCCCATGCCGAGGGAATTACAGGCCAATGCCAGCGCCGGGGAAAGGGTGCTCGTTCCCACCATGGACAATGAAATTAAGTTATTTGCGTCCAAGGCGATCGCCGAGGGTAAAAACGCAGAAGCGTTGGCACAATTAACTCAACATTTGGAAAAATCCCCCAACGATCCTGAAGCCTGGATCTACTTCAACAATTTGCGGGCCTTGGACCATAATCCCCTCCAGATAGCGGTGGTAGCCCCGGTGGGCAGTAGCCTCAACATTGCCCAGGAAATTTTGCGGGGGGCGGCCCAGGCCCAGGAAGAAATCAATCAAAAGGGCGGTATTGACGGTCGTTTTTTGCACATCACCATTATCAATGATGCCAATGACAGCACTTTGGCCCAACAATTTGCCGGAGCTTTGATTAAACAAAATCAAATCCTCGGGGTGGTGGGGCATAATGCCAGCAGTGCCACCCTCAGTGCGGCCCCTACCTACGAAGCGGGGGGATTGGTGCTAGTCAACGCCACTAGCGACGCCAATGGCATTACCAATGTTGGCGACCATATTTTTCGGGTTATTCCCCAGATCAACACCTCCGCCCAAACCCTGGTGCAAAGAGTCAGCCAAGAAGTTGACCGAGTGGCGGTCTGCTACGATTCCAAAGCCCCCGACGGCGTTTCTTTTTACCAAGAATTTACCACCGGTTTGTTGGCCAGCGGCGGTCAGTTAGCCCCCACCGTCTGTGACCTGAGTGAAGCCAATTTCAACAGCCAAGCTAAGATGGCGGAAATTGTTGCCAGTGGGGCCCAGGGATTGCTAATTTTGCCCCACATTGACCGCCTGGATCGTGCTTTCGCTCTAGGTGACGCCAACCGGGGTCGCCTGAAGCTCTATGGCAATAGTCCCCTGTCTACGATTAAAACGTTGGAACAAGGCCGGGGCATGGTGGGTTTAATGGTGGCCATACCCTGGAGTTCCAAAAGTGAGGCCAATCGTCCCTTTGCCGAGGCCGCCCGGAAGTTTTGGGGGGGAGATGTGTCTTGGCGCACGGCGGCTACCTACGATGCAGTTTATACGGTGGCCAACGCCCTGGCCATTGCCCCCAGCCGTCCAGGTTTACAAAAGGCTTTGAAAGAACCGGAATTTGTTTCCAGCACCATCAATGGTGAGGTTAGTTTTTTACCCAATGGCGATCGGGCGGGACAAGCCACTCTGGTGCAAATTAAACCTTCCCCCAGCCATGTCACTGGTTACGACTTTTTCCCCATCAATCGCTAGAGAAATCTCGATGCCGTTGGAAGTTTATGGTTACTGGTCGTCAACTTTGGTTACGGGGTTTTCCTACCCTATATTTGCAACCATTGGGCTAGGGGGGGAGGCACCGGCAGAAGGATCAAAATCAAAATGGCGATCGCCACAATGCCTAATAAATCCCGGCGATCGTCCAACTCGCTGACATCATTTAACGCTGGCTGGTCCCCCACGGGCATGAGCAACAAAATAATTGCCCAGATGAAAAAGTCACTGCGAATAAAGGAAAGTAACACCATCACCACCCTGGTAATTTGCCCCGTCACAATGGCCACCCGTTGCCCCAGCATGGCATGGATAATGTGGCCCCCATCCAACTGGCCAAAGGGCATCAAATTCAACGCCGTTACAATCAAACCAATGTAACCGGCAATCGCCAAAGGATGGAGATCCAGTACCGTGTTCGGCCCCAGTTGACCGCCCAACGCCGCCTTACTAATCAGGGTCATCAGGAGAGAAAAGCGATAATCCAAAGCATCAAATCGCAACAGGTTAGTATTGTCCGGCATGGCTGCCACCGTGGACTGGGTCAACCCCCACCACAAAATCGGTAAGCCCACTACCAAACCCCCCAACGGGCCGGCGATCGCCACATCGAATAAAGCTTTACGGTGGGGCACCGGGGACTTCATCTGGATAAAAGCACCAAAGGTGCCCAAAAAGAAGGGAATGGGAATGAAATAGGGCAGAGTAGTGCGGATTTTGTAATGTACCGCCGCCCCATAATGGCTTAGTTCATGGCAGCCCAAAATGGTCAAAATTGCCAAACTGTAGGGTAAACCCACCATTAACGTTTGGATGCCCGCTTGGAGTTTTTCCGGAGTTAAGCCTGCCATTTCTGCCCCTACCATGGTGGTGGTGAACCCAGTGAGCAGCAGTAAAGTTAAGGCTAACCAAGGTTTATGGAGCTTTTCGGCATTATTAATATTATCTTCCTTCGCCTGGGCTGGGTTAGGTACTAGGGCAAAAAAAGGTTGGCCCTGCAAACTTTCTTGAAATAGCACCAAAAAGCGATCGCCAAAGGCATCTTCCACATTACCCTTGACCCGTTCATAGGCCATTTCCGGTGCCACTTGTAATTTGCCTCGGCACAGAATGGCCTGGGGACGGTAGTCCAATTGCTGGAGGTAATACACTCCCCAGGGAAAACAATCCCGCAAAGATTTTTCTTCCGCCGCATCAATGGGTCGGGGGGCTGGCTCCGATGATTTCTGCTCTGTTCCTTGGG
>NZ_JADEWJ010000284.1:0-4737 GCF_015207725.1 Synechocystis sp. LEGE 06083 | reverse complement strand
AAAGAATAATCGAATCGGTAATGGTGGAAATATGGGCATCGGTGATGGAAGCTCCCCCTAATAAATTGGGGGTAGTAGAAGTGAATAAACCGCCAATTTCCTGTTGCTTAATAAAGGAAGTTAGGCCGATGATAAATTCGCGAAAACTTTTCAGGGTGGAAACCCGTTCTAGGGCGGAAAGACTATCCACCGCCACCCGATTGGGCTTAAATTCTTGGATAATATCCTTCATCATGATCAGATGATTTTCCAAGTTGGTGGTTTCTGGATAACGACAAACCACTTTTAGTTTGCCTTCCTTTTCCATTTGTTTGAAATCCACTCCCCAGCCGGTGGCGTTACGAATTAACTGCTCTCGACTTTCCTCAAAGGCAAAGACTAAACAGCGTTCTCCATTGGCCACCCCTCCGTCCATAAACTCAGTCACCATCAGTGTTTTACCAGTGCCCGTAGCGCCGGAAACCAGAATAATGGAATCCCGGAAAAAGCCACTGCCGCACATGCGGTCTAATTCTTCACTACCGGAGGTGATGCGGATGTCGGAGGATTTTTGCTCGAGCTCGATCGCCGACAGGGGAATGATAACAATGCCCTTTTTGTTGATGATGGTGAAGGGAAATTCGCCCTTTTGGTGGTCGGTGCCACGGTATTTGAGAATTTCAATGGTGCGACGGCGTTTTTCATCGGCTAGAACGTTGCGGACAATAACCACGTTATCGGCCACAAATTCTTCCACCCCGTAGCGACTAATTTCACCGTATTCCTCCACCCGTTCTGCGGTCATAATGGCGGTGACTTCCAACTCCCGTAGGGCAGAGGCCAGGCGAAACAGGTCACTCCGTACCTGGGCACTGTCAGTGAGGTGGCTAAAAATTGCCCCCAAGGAGTCGAGGGAAATGCGGCTGGCTTTATATTTGCGGACAGCGTGTTCAATGCGGGCTATCAAGGCCCCTAGGTCATATTCGCCGCTGACAATGGGGCGATCGCCTGGTTGGGGAGAAGCATCGACAAAAACCCACTTACCTTCATTTTCCCATTGCTGAATATCCCAACCAAAACCCCGCATATTTTTTCGTAGGGCCCTGGGAGGTTCCTCAAAAGTGACAAAAACACCATTTTCCCCACGGTGTATACCTTCCACCAAAAATTGACAGGCAAAAATAGTTTTAGAACTGCCCGCTGTCCCGGCAATTAAGGTGGCGCGGCCGAGGGGGAGACCGCCATCGGAAAGAAAATCAAAGCCTGGAATACCCGTCTCCAACTTCTCAATGCCATCTATCCCTTGCTCTAACATCCGTTCACCGCCACTTATTCGTATTCGGAACCAACGGGAATTATACCAGTGTTGACAATGCCACCGATACCACCGATCTCAGCCGGGGGGCAATGATAGAATTTGCACAAGTTAATGGAAAGTGTTTATGATTCCGGCTTGGCTGTGGATTGGGTTGATCGCTTTTGCCCTGGCCTTTGTGTGTAACCGTCTATCCCCCAGGGATTTGCGCTGGTTCAATCGCCTACGTCGCCCCCCTTGGCTAACCTTCGAGTGGGTCATTCCCTTCATTTGGATTGCTATTTTCATTGCGGGAGCGGTCTCCGCTACCCTGGCCTGGAATGCAACGATGGACCCTGGGCACCGCTGGGGACTGATGGTCGGCTATCTTTTGCTGGAGTTGACCATCATGGCCTATACCCCCGTCATGTGCAAGCTTCGCAGTTTGCGGGTGGGCAGTATTATCGGTGCTACGGGTTTCTTTGTCGGTCTGGCCCTGGCGATCGCCGTTAGCCAAGTTTCCACCACTGCTTTTGGTTTTTTGGTACCATTTTTAATCTGGAGTCCCATTGGCACCTATGTTACCTGGGCCATGATCCCCCTCAACCCAGGGGAAATTTAGCGACTAGGGCGTGAAAAAGTTTATAGCAAAAGGCCTGGGGAAAATGAGGTTGGTTTGTTGATGTTGTCCCTCCGAGAGGATTTCATCGGATTCATAGGATATTGAGACGGGCATTAATCGCCCTCAACACCAAAAATTCCCAGACAAAAAGAGAATGGCCTAGGTTTTGATCTTCCACCGCCTGGATCTGGTTTTTGATGGCTTGCAAATCGAAAGGTTTAGCTTTGATGCCGGTGTAAAGGCCAATGCCCACAGGCACGTAACGGGAGGCGGTATAAATGCCAGATTTGGCAACGGTTTGTTGAACTTCCGCCGGACTAGACCGGTAAACTTGCACGACGACTTCGTCAATGATGCCCTGTCTGACCCAACCGAGCCAATCTTGGTTGTACTCGTTACGGGAAAATTGGTAGGGATTAGGGGAAAGACTTAGTGCCAATTCAGGATTTTTAGCTTTGATGCGTTCATGAACTTTAGCGGTGAGGGCAGTTAAATCCCGCTGGCGATCGCCAAATTGCCGGGGCACAGCCCAATGGTCATCTAGTTGAATACCGGCTAGGGATTGCTCTTGGAGAATGTCGTCAATGTGACCGAGGATGTAGGCCTGCACTCCGGGGTGGGCGGGGTCTAACCAGACCATGGGAATGCCATGATTTTCAATCACCTGCTCACCGTTGGCCATGGTCAATAGCCAATCTGGATTATTTTTAGCAACGGGATCGTATTGGGGCAACATTAGGCCATATTCAAACCAAGCGTAGGGTTTGACGCCCTGGCGGCGGGATTCCCTGGCCATGGAAGCCATGGGATTGATCAAAGGCAGTTTGGGAATTAGTTCCCCCCGTTGTTTTGTGGCATAAAGTTGGCCCCGCAAACCGTAAACACTGAAATAAACCCGGTCATAGCCCGATTTACTGATATGGTGCAGGGTTTCATCCAATAGGGTGGTGTAGGTTAATGCCATGGTGCCCACATCGGTAAGCCAGACCCCCCGCATATGTTTGGGCGAGTTAGCCGTACGGGACGGAGCCCGGTGGCAAGCCCCTAACATGAAGATAATGCCCACCAACAGGGCCGGCCACTTGGCAAATTTGAGTAATTTTTTCATCTAGGCGATCGCCATTGGGACAACTAAATTAATTAAGAACGGGAAGGGGCATGTAAAGCCGTGGGTAACTTGCGTAAATCCCCTGTGCCTTCCAATTCCTGCACGAATAAATAAAACAGCCGCCGTTCCTTTTCCTGTTCCTCCAACAAAGCCTGCCGTTGGGCATCGTAGGTAAGCTCTGGTATCTCTAGCTCTGCCGCCGGTTCTGGGGCTGGGGGAAGCATTTCAGGTGCATCATCAGGTCCAGGGGGAATTTCGGGAACTCGATTGACAATGGAGCAAATTTGACATCCTCCTCTGCCTAAAGCCAGAGGATTCCTGCTTCATCGGGTTTGTCTAGCTTAAAAACATCTCTGTTCAAAAGCCCCGTCCAGATTCCCCTCCACAGGCATCTTTTTTAACGTCCACGATGTGCCCCACCGCAGACCGAACAAATCTTTAGTTTATCTTTTCCCATTCCTAGACTATGACGCCCCTGTGTCCAGGTATTTCCTTTTGGTCATGCATTCTAGATGGCGGGAATAGCCAACCTTGCCTCTCTTTGCACACTTGGGTGCATGGGTCCTTTTAGTTTAACAAAAAGCCGTCCTAAAGGACGGGGTTTTAGACCCAGTTTTTTGATAAATTCAGCCATTAAAGGCCTTGTTGTCTTGTTATATCGCCCCGGTGGAAATTGCCTTTACCACCCAGTCAAACGGTAGCGTGGAGCAGATGAAGTAAATTTCCTGTAATTCACTTCTGCTCAATACCTCAAATATTCAGCCCCATGGTGAATAGCTCAAGCAAACTAAATATAAGTTCTTGAATACTGCATTCCAGGTCGGTTCTAAGTCGATGAAATTAGTAAAACTCTCTTAATTTCGACCTCGAATTAAATCTCGAATAGTCAGCTTTTGTTCAGCGGTGTTACCAGAAAAAGTTCTTTCTGCCACCAGCTCAATTTCTACCCCTGTACCGGGCTCCAAATCCTTAGGGGGAATTGGTAACTGGCCAATATCAATGGTGAACTGATTGCCATTAACTGTGACCAAGTTATCTTCAATTTCACCTTCATAGCGCAGGGTATAGGTGGAGGGGGGACGAAACCGGGGATCTTCATTGGTCACTCGATACCTGAGCCTAAACTTGGTGGCCATCAAATTGGACTGATTAGCTTCATCCACCAGAGAGAGCTGTAAATTATTGCCACTACCGGATAATGTTAAACGTCCTAAACTGGTGGCATCCCCTTCCCACATGGCATTGTAAACCACAAATTCTGTGACATTATTTCTCTGCTGTGTGGTCCCTTCTAGCCAGAGATTGCCTGGTAACTCCGGAGCAATTTGGTTATCTTCAGTCAGGGTTAAACTAACATTGGTGTTAGCAAAACGCTCAAAAGGTTGGGGCGCATTCCACACCACCAAAAAAGACCTTTCTATGCGGTCTAATAGGATTAAATATTCGTCGGCAATGACGGAGCCTGGAGCTAATAGCTGGGCCGCCCCTGGGCGGGTTTCCCAAATATTTTTAGATAGATTAAAGCCCTGATTTTTTAACACATCTAAGCTCACCGTGGTCCCGGGTCGATCCGGCTCTAAGGGCCGGTCTAGATTCAACACCGTCAACCGTCCAGTTAAACCGTCCTGCCCCGCAATACCCGATCGCCCGTCTCGGCCATTCAGACCATTAAAACAACGGAATTCCTCGGTGGAACAACGGTAGCCACTGTCCCCCGGACGACCGGAACAAGTT
>NZ_JADEWJ010000283.1:0-4770 GCF_015207725.1 Synechocystis sp. LEGE 06083 | reverse complement strand
GCCTAGGGCTAGTCGATGACTCGGAACGTTCCACCATTGTGCGCCTAGCGGCGATCGCCTACATCACCCCCCGCCGTTAGGAATTAATAATCTAGTCAAAGCAATGAATGGCCAAAGATATGATTAAACAACATTGTTAAACCATGTTTTTGTGGCCCGTTGATTGAACTAAGCTAATCTCCATGGCCGGCACCTGTCCCAGAACTCTGTCCTTTTTTCCTCCCAAAGTCAGCCCTTCCACTCCGAATTAACTCCCCCATGAGCATCCAAGAAATCTTCGCTAAAGCCGTCCAGGATGGATACCTCACCCCCGCTATGGAAGCAGAAGTGGGTCGTCTTTGTGAAAGTGGGGTGGATTTGGATCAAGGGGAATACGAAGCGCTTGATCGCCTGATGGCGGCCCTATTGGCCGGGGATGTGGTGGCCATGCCCCACAAACAGTTTATTAACGTCATGGAAGAAATGGTTCTGACGGAGGTGGTTTCCCAGGTGTCTAAGTATCAGAAAACCACGGAAAAACAACCTGATATTGCCGACATTGCCGCCTATGCCCTCAACCGCTTACCGCCTCTGTACGCCACCTCCGAAGAAGGGGCCGAATATCAACGTCAACGGGCCTCCGAAGAACTGGAATTTCTCATCCAACAACAGGTGAAAGAAGGGCTGGGTCGATACTTTGATCGTCCTCAAATCGCCGACCGTAAGCCCCTAGAACCATTGGTTAAGCAGGATTTGATTAGCCAAATGGCGCTCTTGCTAGAAGCCTTAGCCCAGGACTAGCCACACCATGAAACCGGGGCCATGGCGGTGAACTACGATAAAGTTAGTACAAAGTAGTGAGAAATTTAAGGAAACCTAGGCGACTGAGGAGTTAGTCCAGTGGTTCGATTGGATTAGAGCAAATCAAGAACTGCCATAGGGCAGGGAGAGGCCCTAGGTTCCCGGCCATAGGATTGATCTATCCGTCGATGGCTATCCTTGGCATGGTAATGATTAGTTGGCCTGCTGTGGCCGATTCTGCCCTAGTTTATTCTCCCCAACTATTCTTTTACCGTTCCATGGCAGCCCCGGCTGATGCTGTGAATTAATTGGGCTTAATTCGAGATGTGTTTTCGTCGCTATCAAAGTTTTGCTGCTTGGATTCTAACTGTTGTTCTCACCACCACTGTTACCGTCGGGGTTGCGTCTCCAGCGGGGGCCCAATCCTGGATGAATTTATTGCTCCAAGGGCTACAGGTGATTCAACTTTCCAATCTTTCTGACCAGCAGGAAGTACGGTTGGGGCAACAGATTAATCAGCAACTCTACCAACGGGGAGAATTTCGTCCCCACGGCGATCGCCAATTGCAGGGTTACATCGACGAAATTGGCCAACGGTTAGCCCGCACCAGTAGCCGACCCAATATTCCCTACACATTCCAGGTGGTGGATGACCGCAGAATTAACGCCTTTGCCACCATGGGGGGGTTTGTTTACATTAATACTGGCCTGATTGCCGCCGCCGAAAATGAAGCCGAGTTAGCCAGTGTCATCGCGCACGAAATTGCCCACATTGCTGATCGGGACGCCGTAACTAGAATGCGGGATGTGGGCCTTTCCCAGGGATTAATTTCCGCCGCTGGTATGCGGGAAAATAACATTGTCCAAATGGCAATGCAACTGGGCTTCAATCTGCCCATGAGCCGGGAAGATGAATTAAACGCCGATGCCATGGGGTTAAGGAATCTAGTGCGGGCAGGCTATGCCCCCGCAGGCATGGTTAGTTTTATGGAAAAACTACAGCGACAGAGTGGCGCCGCTCCAGAGTTCCTCAGCAGTCATCCCCTCACCCAAAATCGCATTACCTCACTGCAGAGGAGCATTCCGCCCCAATACCTTTACCAAGGGGATGGGTTGGACTCCCAAGCCTATAGCCGCCGCATTGGCCGTCAGGTCCCCACCCTCCGTTAGGGTAATTCCTCTAGCAAAACAGTGAAGGTGACGGTGGACCCCAATCCTTCCCCCATGCTAAAAAAAGCCACCTTGCCCCCCATTGTTTCCACCAGCTTTTGGGAAATTACCAGTCCCAATCCTGTACCTCCATAGGCTTTGGAATGGGAGCCATCAATTTGAACAAATTTTTTAAATAACTTGGACTGTTGCTCCAGGGAAACCCCAATCCCCGTGTCTGCCACGCTCACTTTTAATAATCCTGGTTTTTGCACCCCTTCCCAAACTACAGTGCGAGGTACCACTTCCACCGTCACTGTGATACCCCCTTCATGGGTAAATTTGAGGGCGTTGCCGACAATATTCAGCATCACCTGCAGCAACCAACGCTGATTGCCGTAAACCGCTAGGGGTCTTTGGGGAGGAGCCGTTAGGCAAAAGCTGAGGCCCTTATTTTGGGCTTGGGGTAGGGCAAAATTTTCCGTCGCCTGGAGTACTTCACCAAAATCCACCACTTCCAATTCAATGCCCACTCGCCCCGCTTCAATTTTGGCTAGGTCGAGGATGTCGTTAATTAAATTCAGCAGCAATAGGGCAGACTGGTAAGCTTCTTCGATAAATTCATGCCTTTCTGCTTCAGAATCTGCCATGTCATCTAAAATTAGCCGCAAAAAGCCGATGATGCCATTTAACGGGGTGCGGAGTTCGTGGGTGGTGCTGGCCAGGAATTCACTTTTGAGTCGGGATGCTTCCTCCGCCGCTTTGGTGGCCTGTCTTAATTCTTGGTAGAGGGTGGCATGGGCGATCGCCGTTCCGGTTTGCTCGGCCAATTCCTGGAGCAGGGCTTCCGTTTCTGGATGCCAGGGGCCGGGGGCTGGGCTCAGTTGTTGCAAACAGAGATAGCCATTGGCTTGGTCTTGGTAGAGGGTAGGGAAAATCCACAGCCCCGCCAAATCCTCCCCTTGAAACTGGATATCGTAGAGGGTGAGGGGTTGGTGTTGCTCAAATAGCCGCCGCCAAATTTCACTTTCCTCCGGCACAATCAGGTTGGTGAACGCCGCTACCGTAGGCTGGCAAAATTCCGCTTCAATCTGTAGGTGACGACTTTGGGTATCTCTGGTCAACAACAGGCAACGGCTTACCCCCAAGGTAGAACCAATACTATCCACCGCCTCTTGCCAAATGGTGGGCAGATGGAGGCTATTGCGTCGGATCCTTTTGGCGATCGCCGTCAGTTGGGAAATAACAGGGGGGTGCAGAGGATCCAAAGAAGAAAATCTGAGGGTGGATTCCGTTAAATCGCTCGGCTGTCCCATGTCAAAAAGTGGTTAAGTGATGGAGTCAGGGGAGGAAATAGCACAACCAACCATGGAGTCTATCTCTCCCTGAGAAAGCCAGAAAAGTTAGTCGTTCCACTCTCCCCGGGGGGGAACGGGGGGATTGCGGCGTAAGTTGCGGGTTAGCTCATCATCCCGTTGTTTTTCCCCCCTTAGCCATTGCTTCACAGCCATTTCAATTACCCGATTCGGCTCATTGGTCAAATGCTGAATTTGATCCATCAGATCCGAGTCCAACTGAATGGAAACTTCTATTTTTTCAGAGTCCCGAAGCGAGGCGGAGGTATTATCATTCATGGCTTTAGAAACGAAGTCTTCACCAATTATACTATCCCATCAGTTTCAGGCCAGGCGGATATAATATATGGAACTTCAGGAAAAGTTACCAATTGGGAAAATCCATCCAGATTGAACAATTTTTGTAAACTTCCTGCCGCCTCCAAGTTATCAACGCCAGTTCCATAACTCTGCCATGTTAGACGCCGTTATTATTCTCCTCTCCATTTTCACCTTTGCAGGGGTCGGCTTCGCCGTGGTGGATCTGTTACCGGATTCCGTACAGATGCAAATTTCTAACATGGACGCCCTGCGATGGCTGGCGGCGGGATTTATGTCCATTATCGGCCTGGCGATCGGGCTAGTGGCCCAAACTACTTACCGGAGATTGGAAAACCAGATTCGTCAAACCCCCATTGAAACCATTCTCACCAGGGCAGTGGGTTTGGTCATTGGTTTGTTGATTGCCAACCTCATGCTTGCCCCCATCTTTCTGTTACCCATTCCGGGGGAATTTTCGTTTATTAAGCCCACCCTGGCAGTGTTTGGCAGTATTATTTTTGCCTTTCTTGGCATTAGTTTGGCCGACACCCATGGCCGCACCTTCATGCGCCTCATTAACCCCAATAGTATTGAAACCATGTTGTTGGCCGAGGGCACCCTCAAACCCATCGCGCCCAAAATTGTTGATACCAGTTGCATTATCGACGGCCGCATTGAACCCCTATTGGCCACCGGTTTTATTGAAGGTCAGGTATTAGTGCCCCAATTTGTCTTGGCGGAACTGCAACAATTAGCCGATGCGAGCAACGACCAAAAACGGGTGCGCGGCCGGCGGGGCTTGGACATTCTGGGCAGTATCCAGGCGGATTTTCCCGAAAGCATTGTCATTCATTCCGCTGATTATGACGACATTGCCACCGTGGACGCCAAACTAGTCCATTTGGCTCAGGAAATCAATGGCATTTTACTGACCAATGATTACAACCTCAGCAAAGTTGCCAATTTGCAGAAAGTACAAATTCTCAACGTTAACGATTTAGCCCAGGCAGTGCGCCCCATTTACCTGCCAGGGGATTCCCTCGCATTAAAAATCGTCAAACAAGGCAAGGAAGCTTCCCAGGGAGTAGGTTACCTAGAAGATGGCACCATGGTGGTGGTGGAAGAAGGACGCAACCATGTGGGCTCAGAATTGCAGGTCATTGTTACTTCAGCTTTACAAACCTGC
>NZ_JADEWJ010000282.1:0-4775 GCF_015207725.1 Synechocystis sp. LEGE 06083 | reverse complement strand
GTGTCATTGAATCTAGACAAAAATAACCCCGATTTATCGTCAGACCCTGGGCATTTAGGGGAATTTCGGCGGGGGTTGGAAAGTTGGCCCCCAGGCTTAGCTTGGCAACCCGATGGAGAGCAAATTGAGGCTCTGGTCAAGCTCTACCAAGGAGTTTTGACCGGTAATGCCCGCTTGAATTTGACCCGCATCACCGCTCCCCTGGACTTTTTGGAAAAACATCTTTGGGATTCCCTGGCGGGGATTTTGTTGTCGGACCATTGCCGTGGTTACCCCCAAGCGAAGGTGATTGACATTGGCACCGGGGGAGGATTCCCCGGATTACCCGTGGCCCTGGTGTGGCCCCAGTGGTCCGTGGCCCTGTTGGACTCCACCCGCAAGAAAGTTAATTATCTAGAGGAGTTGGGGCACCGTTTAGGCTTAGCTAATTTGACCTATATGGTGGCCAGGGCGGAAGCGGTGGGGCACCAGTCCCAGCATCGCTCCCAGTATGATTTGGCCTTAATCCGGGCTGTGGGAGAAGGGGCTGTCTGTGCGGAATATGCTCTCCCCTTGGTGAAGGTGGGGGGCACAGTGGTGCTTTACAGGGGTCAATGGTCGGCGGCGGAAGCGGAGCAGTTAGAACGGGCCAGTGCCCTCTTAGGCGGCAAAGTCAGTGCCACGGTGGCAGTTGTTACCCCCTGGAGCGGTGCCCAACGACACTTCATCTACATAACCAAGGAAAAACCCACCCCCAATGATTTTCCCCGGGCGATCGGCGTGCCCCGTCAACATCCCCTCGGCGTCTTGGATTGATATCGGCTTTCCGTTGAACCAAATTATTGTAAATTGTTGACAAAAAACTTTTCCCACAGACAAACACCGTTGGGGCTAAAATTTGCTTTAGCCGTATAAGATATAAATCATCTTACTCAGACGATCCCCCGACCCGTTTTTTGGACTAAAGTTAACGCTTACTAAGTTCGCTGTTTTATTTTAGTCTGTGGGCGGTATGCTAAGGGGATGGCCATCCAAATTTGAGGGTACGACCTTGGATCAGCAGAAAATCCTCGGCTATTTTATCGAAGAAGCTCAGGAACATTTGGAAACCCTAGAACGGGGCATCCTTGACCTGGGTAAGGTGGTGCGGGACTCGGAACAGGTCAACGAGATGTTTCGGGCGGCCCATTCCGTTAAGGGGGGAGCGGCCATGTTGGGCTACACCAGCATCCAAAAGACGGCCCACCGCCTAGAAGATGCATTCAAGGTGTTGAAGGAGCATCAATTACCCGTAGACCAAAAGTTGGAGTCCCTATTCCTCAACGGCTACGATGTCTTGCAGGACTTGGTGGAAAAGCTCCAAAGTCCCAGCGGGCTCCAACCAGAGGAGGCGGATTCCATTGTGGATGGGGCTTCCCACCAGTTTGAAGAGTTACAGAATTATCTCAATTACCTCCTCACCCAAGGTAGTGCCACGGCCACCTCAACCCAGACCATGGCGGCTAAGTCTACCAATGCGGGTACGTTCAATGAGAGCGATGTGCCGGAAGAAATTAAAGCCCTGTTGCACAAAATGTTGCAGTTGTTTAAGCAGGAGCCCTCGGCCACTTCCCGGGAGAAGCTGCAAGAATATTGCACCCGTTTGGGTCGCTTAGCCCCCAAGCAGGAAAATTGGCAGCATTTACTCTCCCTCAGTAAACAGGCGATCGCCAATCCTTTGCATTCCTACCGCACTTTGGCCCCGGTGGTGTTGAAGGATCTGAAACAAGGCTATGACTGTTTTACGTTGGCCAAACCAGAAAACATCCGGGTCAGCGATGGTCTTAAACAATTGGCATCTAGCCATGTGGCCCAGGTTCTCATTCCAGCGGAACCGACGGCGGCGGCCAACATTCTGATGAAGGTATTTAACGAAAGTCAACTGCGCCAACTGATTAAAAATCTTTCCGCCTCCCATTAGTCCGGGGCTTTAGACTCGATCAAATAGCCGCAGGTGTGTTCCCCGTCATTGAGCCAATGGGTTCTTTCGATGGCACAGTCCGGCAGAATGGCGGCAAACATTTCCAACTCATGACCACAAACCGTGGGATAGGATTCGGCCACGTCGGCGATTGCACAGTGATGTTCCGATAAAATAAACTTTTCTGACTCATCAGTGGAAAGGGGATGGATTTCCGCCATGTAGCCTTCCTGACGCCGTAGTTCCACTAGTTTATGTACCCTTTTGGCCAAGGAACCCTGGCCAATTTGTTGGCGGTAGGCTTCCGCTTTCCGTTGCCATTGTTTTTTCAGCACTGCCCCCAACTGTTCCTCCCCCACTGTTTCTACCAGGGAATCGATGAAAGAAAGGGCAAATTCTCCGTAACGTTGGGGAAATTGTTCCCTGCCCTGTTTGCTCAGTTGGTAGAGAAATTGGGGTCTGCCCATGCCCTGTCTTTCCTGTTGATGCTCAATTAAGCCATCATTTTCCAAATCCTTGAGGTGCTTGCGCATGGCCTGGGGACTAATGCCCAACTCTTCAGCCATGGCGATCGCCGATCCTTGCCCTTCTTTGAGGAGATAGCGCAGAATATCTTCTTTGGTGGAGTGGGAAGAACTGGTGGTCATGGTCAACAACAGGAGAGGGAAATTTTGGAACCGATGCGGTGGCAGTCCAGTAAACTGAAGGGACAACCCCCATGCTAAGCATGATTGCTTAAATTAATTGTCGGGTAATTATCAATTGGTTAACCCTGGCCCATGGGCCAAGGGACTTCCCGCAGGATCACCGACCTTGGTCTTGGTACTTTGACAACAATTGGGTTGCTAATCTATTCTAGAATAGACTAAAACAACAAATAAGTTGTTTAAGGTTCATTCCTTGAGATTTATTCCGTTCCACTGCCAATCTACCTTGCCCTAGGCAGTTACCCATCTGAATTCCCCGGAGAACACTGCATTCGATGAGTTCCACCACCGTTAAAAACCTGGTCAACCAACCCTACAAATATGGCTTTATCACCGACATTGAAGCGGATGCTATCCCCCGTGGTCTGAGTGAAGACGTGGTGCGACTCATTTCTGCTAAAAAGAATGAGCCAGAATTCATGTTAGATTTTCGCCTGCGGGCCTACCGTCATTGGTTGACCATGACGGAACCCACTTGGCCAGCGGTGACCTATCCCTCCATTGATTACCAAAATATTATTTACTATTCCGCCCCTAAGCAAAGTAAGAAAAAACTAGAAAGCTTAGACGAGGTAGACCCCGCTTTGTTGGAAACTTTCGAGAAGCTGGGCATTCCTCTGTCGGAGCAAAAACGCTTGAGTAATGTGGCGGTGGATGCCATTTTTGACAGTGTTTCCATTGGCACCACTTTTAAGGAAAAGCTGGCGGAGGACGGAGTAATTTTCTGTTCCATTTCTGAAGCATTGCAGGAACATCCCGATCTGGTGCAAAAATATTTGGGCAGTGTGGTACCCACCGCTGACAATTTCTTTGCCGCCTTAAATTCCGCCGTATTCAGTGACGGTTCCTTCGTCTTTATTCCCAAAGGCGTGAAATGTCCCATGGAATTGTCCACCTATTTCCGTATTAATAATGGGGATACAGGGCAGTTTGAGCGGACATTAATTATTGCCGAAGAGGGGGCCTCCGTTAGCTATTTGGAAGGTTGTACAGCGCCCATGTACGATAGCAACCAACTCCATGCTGCAGTAGTGGAGTTAGTTGCCCTGGATAATGCTGATATTAAGTATTCCACGGTGCAAAACTGGTATGCCGGTGATGAAAACGGCAAAGGGGGAATTTACAACTTTGTGACTAAGCGGGGTCTATGCAAAGGCGTTAATTCAAAGATTTCCTGGACCCAGGTGGAAACTGGTTCTGCCATCACTTGGAAATATCCCAGTTGTGTACTGGTGGGTGATAATTCGGTGGGAGAATTTTATTCCATTGCTTTAACCAATAATAAACAGCAAGCCGATACGGGAACCAAGATGATTCACATCGGCAAAAATACCCGTAGCACCATTATTTCCAAAGGTATTTCTGCTGGTAATTCCGCCAATAGCTATCGGGGTTTGGTGAAAATGGGACCCAAATCCCAGGGCGCTCGCAATTACTCCCAATGCGATTCCATGCTCATTGGCGATCGGGCGGCGGCTAACACTTTCCCCTACATTCAGGTGGATAATAATACCGCCAAGGTAGAACACGAAGCCTCCACCTCCAAGATTGGCGAGGATCAACTCTTTTACTTTGCCCAACGGGGAATTTCAGAAGAGGATGCAGTGTCCATGCTAGTCAGCGGCTTTTGTAAGGATGTGCTCAACGAATTGCCGATGGAATTTGCGGCGGAAGCTGACAAATTATTGAGCCTCAAACTAGAAGGTACTGTGGGTTAAGCAAGTCTATTGGTTAGGGGCGGTTAATGCCAAACTGCCCCGGCCAAGACCCCTGATTCTGACCCACTGTTTTATTAAAAAACAAGCTTTCTCTTCATCTAATCTATTTTTACCACTCAACTACTTAACTAAATTAATTCATGAGCCAGACTGTTCTATCCATTAAAAATTTGGCCGCCTCCGTTGATGGAAATCAAATTCTCAAGGGGGTTAACTTAGAAATCAAAGCAGGGGAAGTCCATGCCATTATGGGGCGCAACGGTTCCGGCAAAAGTACCCTGTCCAAGGTAATTACTGGGCACCCCGACTATGAAATTACCGACGGTGAAATTATTTACCAGGGGCAAGATTTATCAGCTCTAGAACCGCACGAAAGGGCTTTAGCAGGTATTTTTCTCGCATTTCAATATC
>NZ_JADEWJ010000025.1:0-22581 GCF_015207725.1 Synechocystis sp. LEGE 06083 | reverse complement strand
TTTATTAGCTTAGAAATAGGTGGTGTTATCTATGTAGTGAAAGTCTAAAATAGACAGCAACCGTGGTAGGAGTAATGTGTCCAAACTAGTTGTGTCACTTTCCCCTAAAATTTAGAGCCTGTTTGAAAAGTAGGGTGTAAGCCTTACTAGATAAAGTTTTCAGCGTCTACCATAAAAACATGTCCAAATGCTTGCTGAGTAAGGGATTGGGCAAAACTTTTCAAACACATTCTCAAGCAAAGATGCTCAAGATTGGTCAGGAAGCGCCTTTCATTTTCTAAAAACTTCTTCAATCATTAATCTGCTATTTTATATTTTATCAACCACTATAAATAATGAGGAATTAAGGTTAGCTTTATCTTAGCTTCACTACCTGAATGACACTACCGGTGAACGAACAGGCGACATTTTCTCCTTGCGGGTGAGGAGAGTATTCTTGAAATTTATAGCTACTGGAATAAGAGGTTATCTCGCAAAAAGTACTTGTATTCAAAACTGAACGTGAGGCTTTCACCTCATCCAGTTTCTTAATAAATTAACTACTATCAAGGGGCATCAAATTTTGTAGCTAAACTCTATGATTACATCATTGTAATCAAGGTCACCCCCTCCCACTATATCCTCGAAACCAAAGAGATTACTGCCCAAACGAGACATATGACTAATGCCGCCAGGGTTAGCGGCCCCAAAGGAAAAAAGCGCCACAGGGCCAAGGGTCGGATTGTTAGTGGGATTTTTGCTTAACACTTCTTCAATGGATGAGTTGGGAATAATCGCCATGCCATACATATTGTTGCCCGACAAAGTGATGGTCTTTTGAGTAGTGCTAAAAAACTCGTCAGGGGCGTTTAAGCTTAGCCCCGTTGCTGGATTCTGGGCCCTTGTTAATGCCGCTTGTAAATAGCCTCCATCCCCTGGGTTTAAATTAATCTGGCGATCGCCATCGGTATCAATGCCCCCGGTCAGACTATCCACTTTGTAGAGAACAATAAGATTTTCGTAAGCCCCCGCACGACTAATGGAAACATTTGCCGTCACAGTCTGGTTTAAAATTCCTGGTACAACCAAAGTTTTGGAAGCGATTTCTGTAGTAATGCCATTAAAATCTAACTGATGATAACCTCGACTATCTGTTTCAACCATTAGTGGAGCATCAATGGAAAAAGCGATTTCTTCTCCCTGTTGACTATAGAGCATATAGTAACGATTAGCTTCTAAATTAGAGTTACTAAAGCTACCAAAAAATTGTGATTCTGTCCTGGCAAAAGCTTCAATATCAGTAAAACTTTGTCGGGCTAAACTACGGGTTAAAGCCTGGGCTGAGGCATTGGCTTGATCACTAAAAACAACTTGTTTACGGGCCAAAGCGGCCTCCTCATAGCCCGGATCATCAGGAAGTAAACCATCAATGGCACCATCGGCACTATCCACTGGAACCCAACCAATTTCATAGTTTTGTGAGGGACTATTGATTAACCTGAGTTGCACTTGCCCATCGGCATTGGTGGGAGCCCAAAAAACTCGGTTATTATTGCTAATTAAGCCTGGGATGGTGCGGCACACATAACCATTAGTTGCCACCAAACCATTAACTATACCATCGGCATCACCCCGATCGCCGTCCAAAAGTTTAAGTTCTACTCCGCCAATGCCATTTGAGTTATCTAAATTGGTGAACCGGGCCCCTGTTTCATCATTAAATATCAGGGATTGATAGGTTTGACTGAGGGGATCGTAACTAAAAAAGTCGTTAAATTCGACTAGCCCTTCAACACTCAAATTAATCTGAGCTTGGCCGGAATTAACCGTGGTGGAGAAATCAATCAAGCCATTCATGACACTGTTATCCCAGTCCCCGGCCAGGTAGTTCCAACGACGGATCTGGGCACCATTGGCATCACCAGCTAAAGCAAAAGCAGAGTCCCCATCTCCTGCCTCCAAACCATCATTTAGCAAAGAAACCAATAGACCAAATTGGCGATCGCCGGTATAAACAAAGTCATTAGGAATTTTAACTGTGACGGTTTTTTGGTTCTCCCCAGGATTAAATATTAACTGTCCCGCTATGGGTAAATAGCGATCGCCAGCTTTGCCACTCATGTCCTGGGTGATGTAACTGACCAACACGTATTTGTCTAAATCTCCAGTGCGCTCAACGACAAACTGAGCTTCACCACTAGCTTCTGATACCTTGGGATTGGAAACAAATAAACGAGTGGCTTGACCTGATGCAGAAGCTAAATTCTGAGTTGCATTTGTTTGAGAGTTACTGGACGATGTGACATCTAATGGTTGAGCGGTAGGAATAGTATTTAGAATTGGTTTATTGGTACTGTCCGCATTGAACGTTATTGTTTGTGGCTGATTAACTAAAACAACGGCCGCTGAAATTTTGGAAGTATATTTATAATATTTTTGACTGTTACGATATTCCGTTCCATCTGCCTCAAAATCAGCACTTAAATTAAGGGTGTCGTTGGCATCCATTAACACCGTAACTTGGTTATTGCCGGATAACTTCACCACCGTTAATGAGTTCAGAGTCAGGTTGTTAGCGCCGTAATTGCGAATATCAATAATTTCAAAGTTTCGCAACCGTAGTCCTGGGGAGAGGGTAGTTAAATCCCAGGCTTGCCCGTTGTAACCCGTCAGCTTGAGGGTATCAGTGCCACTCCCTCCATCCAAACGGCGGAAATTGGTATCGCTCACTGTAACTAGGTCATCGCCAGGCCCGGCATAAACCACGTCAACGCCGCCATTGGTGTAGATAATATCGTCCCCTTGGCCGGCAATGAAAATTTCCCCAGTGGGAGTGCCCAGCATGACATCATCGCCAATGGTGCCCATCTGATTAACTTGGGAAGTGAAATCACTACCAAAGAGAACGTAACTAAGGTTATCCAGGGCCCCCGGCGCTCCCATGATGAAGTCACTAAAGCCATCCCCATTTACATCGGCCCCACCACTGATAGAAATACCCGCTTGGGAACCGGGTAGGCCTGTTGTCACAAAGCCATAGGGATTAAAATTTTGGCTACTATTACTTTGATTTTCAGCTAATTTTCCTAATCCAAAGGGGGAATTTGCGTTATATTGACTACCCCAGTGGGTACCGCCAAAGACCACCCAATTTACCCCCTGAGCTCCGTTGGCAGAAGAGTTTTGAGAACCGACAATGGTGGTAAGGGGAGAGCTAATAAGTACATCGTCAAAGCCATCGCCATTCATATCTCCGATCGCCGTAATCTCTAACAGTGCAAAGTTGGTTTCACTTGGTAAATCTGGTGCGGCTAAGACCACGTCGGGGGAAGCTGTGCTGGCAATGCCATTCGTATCTCCATAGTAAATAAAAACTCCCCCAAGGTTATTAATGCCGTTATAAGCAATGATGTCCTGAGTGAGTAAATTTCGGTAACCTGGAGCTAAAACAGCTAAGTCAGCCAGGCCATCCCCATTAAAGTCGCCAATATGATAAACCTGTTGACCTAAATTAATGGCTTGATTCGATTCAAAAAAGGGTTTTGAAGTAACAAAATTAAATCCATTATTATTTTTATTTGTCTGTGACAATATAAAACTTTGATTAAATAGAGCTGAAGATACACCAACAAGATCAGTTGAGGAGCCAATTATTGTTTCGGTGACATCCCAGTTTATGCCATCTGTAGAGGTAATATATTCCAGGTCTCTCTCGTTAGAATTGGCAAAGAATAAATAATATGTTCCATCTACCGCGATTAAGGATGGTTGAGAGCCTGTAACAGCCTGAGTTAATAGAGAAGAAACTTGCCAGTTACCCAAATTTCCTGGACTATCTGGAGTGATTGTCGCAGTGTAAGGGTAGCTCTGCCCTTTGGCTTTATATGCAACTGCTAAGGTAGCAATACCATTTTCTCCGGGCATAACAGTGGCACTTAGCGGCTGATCACTCGCTTGAACTTCGTTATTAATTGTCAGAGTTGTGTTGCCAGACCAATCACTATCACTACCAGGATTAGTAGAACTGGTGTAGAGGATATAGTCATCAGAATCATTTTCAATAAAGAAAACATAGAGTTCATTATTAAAGGCAACTAGTGTTGGGCCATTGTTAGATGCTTGATTAATCTTTATAGGAGAGTTGAATTGAAGACCAATAGGATTCGAACTAGATGATGCTATCGGTGTTCCTTCAGCAACCCAAACCTGCTGATTGTTATCGGTGAATCCTAAGTAAAGGGAACCATTAAAGGCTGCGATTGAAGCAGGATATTTTGCATCAAATGTACTCGTGGACAGTTCGGTTAGATCTTGCCAGTTGACTCCATCTCGAGTTCGTTGTAGAAATATTCCTCCATTAGTTCCAAAATAAGCCTGATAGAGCCAACCATCTAGAATCGCCAGTGAAGTGGTTAGGTTAGTGGCTTGATCACTCAAAGAATATTGAGTCCATGAAGCATCAGGAGCAAGAGGTTGCGAAATAGGAGTATTAGGGGGAGTGAGGGTTGACGTTATCGTGAGAGAGTTAGACTCATAGGAAAAATATTGCCAACTACCTTGAAACCCTCCAATATTAGACACTGGGTTTGATGTTGGTTGACCTACGACAATTTCGTTGGCACCATCACCGTTAATATCAATGCCGGTAAAAGAACCAGGATAACCTGCAGAAACGGGTATGTTAATTGATTGAGCTAACTCACCAGATACGTTGCCCCAATAAAGCTGACTTTGATTGCCAATTTGTAAAACGACATCACCATAGCCGTCACCGTTAACATCTCCCACTGCCCAGGCCTGGGTAACATTGGTAATGTTAGGGGGACTTCCATTTAACTCCAAATTTCCTTGAGTCCCTAAACTAGGATCCCCAAGCACTGTATAAAAGTTATTGTTGCTGTCAATAACCCCAAAATCCGCTAATCCATCGCCGTTAAAGTCTCCCAGAGCAACAAATTCTTTTACTTCCGCACCATCAATAGAAATTAACAAATCATCGGTGCCCACTGCCGCATCGAGTAAATCTTTAGTGCTATTACCAAAGACAACCACGCCACCGGCAGAACTGCCTCCAGATAACACATCCGCAAAGCCATCGCCATTAATATCTCCCAGCATGACGACATTGCGACCATTGCCAAATAGACTTCCTGCCGTTTCTGAATTAAGCAAAAAAGTATCTACATCAGTGGTAATTACTTCACCAATGTTCAATGTAGTAGCAGTACTAATTAGGCTTATATTCCCCGAATTTAGGGTGCCATTAGGAACAATATTATTCTGGGGATCAACGATGTACAGGCCACCATCTGACGCTAACTTAAGGACTGCACCATCATTGCCATTGGTGCCAGAAGCCCAAATTACATCACCTGAATTTCCCCCTGGTTGGCCGTAAATAACGAGATTGCCATCACTTTGCATAATGGCATAGGCCTCTGAAGTAACCTTTACTCCCTCCCCTGGATTTGATTGCCAAACGAGTTCACCAGTGGCGGAAATTAACTGCAATTTAGCGGAGACTAACTGATTAAACTCGTTCTGAACTAAGACAAAAACCAGTAAATAACCAATTTCTCCATTGAGTAAAAAAGTTGCTAAATTTGTGGTAATTTCTTGATTTTCGTTGAGGGTTACGGCGGTACTGATCAGGCTGGGGTTTGCTGAATTTAAAGTGCCATTGGTAACAATATTATTCTGGGGATCAACGATGTACAGACCACCATCTGAAGCTAACTTGAGGACAGCACCATCGTTGCCGTTAGTGCCAGAAGCCCAAATTATATCACCCGCCGGCTGGCCATAAATAACCAGATTGCCATCACTTTGCATAATGGCGTAGGCTTCGGGAGTAACTTCTGATTCTTCATTTGAATCGGTTGTTTGCCAGACAATTTCCCCGTTGGGAGCAATCATCTGTAACTCAGCAGTGACTAACTCATTGGAGTCGTTATAAATTAAAGCAAAGGCGAGTACATACCCAAAGGGGCTGGTGGCCAGGGAGTATTGGTAACCATCAATAACAAAACCATTGTTGGAGGAAACATCAGCTAGTTTGATACTGCCATCGTCCGCTAACCAGGGATGTCCATAAACGGCATAGAGTTGTTGACCCAATGGAGCCGTGAGCATTATGTCATCTATGCCGTCATTGTTAATATCTCCCACTCCTACTCCAGCGGTTCCCGTGGCTTGGAAAGGTTGATTACCGTTAAGTAAAAATGTGGTTTTGTTGTCGTTAGCGGTGACATTTAAATCAAAAATAGTCCCGAATTGACTTAAATCTAGCGGCCCAAACAGAACATAACTTTGACCTGTGGCATTGGCCCCTTGGGGAGCAGTAATTAAGAAGTCTTGGTAGCCATCATCATTTAAGTCTCCCGGTGAGGTGATAACTGCTCCTGTTTTGCCCCCAGCCAGGCCACCATTGATCACGAGGTTACTGACTGTATTTAAGGTTTGTGTATTTGTTGTAGTTATAGTTGTTGTTCCAGATGGAGTTGTTGGGGTTGGAGTTGTAGTTGTTGTGGTTGTTGTTACAGATGAAGTTGTTGGAGTTGCTGGATTTGCTGGAGTTATTGTAGTTGTTGTAGTTGTTGTTCCAGATGGAGTTGTTGTAGTTGTTATAGTTGTTGTTACAGATGGAGTTGCAGTAGATCCAGCAATCACAAAGGCTTGCCCTGTATTAGTATTGGCCCCAGGCCCTGCAATGACTAAATCTTGACGACCATCTCCATCCAAATCCATATTTAAACCAGAGCCAATCACACTTCCGGCAAAATAACTGGTGGCAGTGCCTTGAGCATTGGGAATGGCTGGCCCGGTATAGATGGCCCAAGGATTTGTGTTAAGACTTAAGCCTTGATTAGAGTTATAGACATAAACGGCCCCGGCTGAAACATAACTGGAACTAGGAAAAAGGTCTGATGTGATTTGTTGATTTTGTTTGTTTTGTGAGTTTTGGCCTGGGAGATTGCTTTGATTTGTCCACTGATTCGCGACTTGAATTTGATAGTTCGGCGCACCAATAAAAAGATCATCTGTGGTCGTACTACCCGTAAATGTAGATGGGGAATTAGTCCCAGTCAATCGTCGTGACACTCCTAGGGCAAAGCCGGCCCCTTCCCCCACTGTTAGGGTTGGACTGGGTGGATTCGGTTGGGGATTGGGAATTTCAAAACTTTGGCCTGTATAAATAACAGTAGGGCTAATCGAATCAGGAGCATTATCCTGGGCAAAACCAGGGACTAGATAAACCAGGCCAACCCGATTTCCGTCACTATCTTTGCCATAGGGCGCACCGAAAACAATATCATCGTAGTCATCCCCATCAAAGTTCCCCACGACTACTGAAAAGCCCGCTAAATCATCCGCATTACTGCCATTGATCGCAAAACCCATACTATTCGGTGTCGTGCTTAGGCTTGTGACATCAATTTTTTGGCCCTTTTGACTGTTGAGATAACTGCCATAGATGACATATACAGCCCCGGCAAACTTACCTACATTGGGCGCACCAATTACCAAATCAGGAATGCCATCTCCGTCAATATCCCCCGTGGCTAAGGAAAGAGACAGATTTCGGTTATTATCCCCCGCATCTTGAATATTGGTAATTAGCACCCCATCGGGATTACCATTAAGATCATTGGTACTTAGTGAGCCGCTGCCCGAGAGAATATCGCTGCCACCAAAAAGGATTTGCACTGTACCATTGTTGCCAAGGTTGCCTTGACTGTCGCTATAGCCGCGATTCCCCACTGCCACATATGCCAAACTACCATCGGAATTAAATGCACTGGCCAGAACGTACCCGATCGCCGGATTATCGGAATCAATAATAAAACCACTATCAATCAGGGCTAGGGAGGAGTCATTGGCTTCGGTAACCGTTGCCGTTCCCGTGACGGTTTGACCTGGCCCCATTGTTGCCGAATTGATCTGATAGGGAGCAACAGAAGTTGGTCCAATGGTATTACCACCGTCGAAATAAACCGTATAGTCAACTGCCCCAAGAGGAGTATTGGAACTGCCGGGATCAATGAACAAAAAGAGATTTTCGGTATATCCCTGAATTGGATAGCTAAAGGTTGATGTCTCGTGATTAAGACTGTTGAGTAGGGTATCTCCTAAAAGTAGGCCAAGCTGATTACCCGTTAGTGCTGTGCCAGTGTTATCGGTGCCAATCGCCCAGGCCTGGTTGCCACTAGTAACTTTAATTCCGCTGATAGTTAAGTTTGGATTAGAAAGCGAAATCTGATAAACGGCATCAGCAATTCCATTGGGCGCAATCATGGTGCTGGCCTGGGCGGCAGTGGCAGAGACTAAATCGAAAACAGGGATATTGGCCCCGGCTAACTGGGTGGGAACGATTGCGGGTGTGGGGTTAATTTGACTAGGGAGTTGCCAACTTGAACCATCCAAAACGGAATAGTAAGTATTCGGGCCTGGGGGAATCGGTTTGTTATATTGGGCGGCATAGTGATTACCAATTTGATTCGTGCCCGCAATGATCTCGAGAATTTGGCTCCCCGTCAGGTTTTGGAAGTTTGGGCTAGTTAAATCCCCTGCATTGACATCAGAAGCCGTTAACGCCTTGGGGTAAAATGCCACTTCATCTAAATAAACCGGATTATTCTCCGTAGAAGCCCCTGCTAAAGTCAAGGCCGCAGATGTCGGAAACGAATCAAATTCAACATCATCTACTGTCCCAGCTAAGACACCATTGAGATACAAACTAAGATTTTGACTTGAGCCATCATAAGTACCAACAACGTAATACCAAAGATCAGTGGCTAAGGTTTCACTAGCTTGAATTTGAGTATCATCGTCGTTACCCAGGCCAAAGGTAAGTTTCGGCGGCGCATTAGGATCATTGGGATCAACATCCAGGCCCAGGCCAAATAATCCAGGTGCAGAAACTAAATTGATAGATTCCTGAGGTAAATTGGGCAACTTAAACCAAAATTCAATCGCAAAAGCGTTGTTGGTCAGGGGAACAGGTTGATTCAGCGTTACTCCCCCACCTTGAAACAACACGGCAGGATTGGGATCACCGGAATTACTGGTAGTTTCTAAGGCCCCCATTTCCCCCAGAGTAAAAGTACCGCTATAGGTGCCATTAGCTGCGGCTTGAAACTGACCACTATTGCGGGCCACCGTTCCAGTTCGTTCTCCCAGACGTAAGTAAACCGATGGATCAGCGTTACGGACTAATTGGCGATAGGATGCTGGGGCAGATTCAGTCCAGAAAATTGCTGGTTGTTGATTGATCGTACTAATGGTTAGGGGCGTAAAGGGATCGGGGTTAATGTCGGGAAGTATGCGAGCAGGTTCAGACCACCCAGAGCTTGAATTCAACTTAGAGTAGTAAATCGTGGTAACGGGCGTACCATTATTATTCAGTATGGTATTTAACCAGGCCGCCATAATCGAACCATCAGGCCCCAGGCCAAGCGTGACATTGGTATTCTGTCCTGTTTGCTGGGGAATGGGGGCGGCCACTGACCAAGGAATGATTTGAGCGTTGGGGCCAAGATCACCAAGATCATCTAAAGAGGCAACAGAAAAGTAAATAGTTGAGCTTTGCAGGGCCTGGGTAATAATCTCTAAGTTGCTATAATATTGGCCTGGGATGAGTTGATTCTGAATTTGGCTACTATCAACATTTACCCAAGCAGCAAATACCTGATTTGTGGCCTGGTCAAAATACACTGCTGGATCGTAATTTAAGCCACTTGTCCCAATAATTGAGCTTGGATAGGCAATACTAACGCTTGAGGTGCTGGGGGTGGCTAAAAGTGTCTTAATCACCGTCCCAGGATTGGTAAATGTGGTCAGAATATCGCTCGTAGTAAAGGGAGCAACGGGAATGTTGTTGCTATTAGCTAATATGCCATCACCAGAAATATAGCTAACTGTAACAATATCGCCTTGCCCAATGGGTTCTAATAAGGGCAAAATAACAGAATTATTCTCAATATCTACTTTATCATTCACAGTAATAAAATTATTGGAATTGTTGACTGTAACGATAAATTGATTCCCGCCAGGAGAATTGCTAGATGAAAGGAGTTGGTCAAAGGTGAGCGTAATGACATTAGAAATTGCCACTGCTTCTAATAGCGTTGGGGCATTGGTTGAACTAGCTGCTTGCGTCACAGGCGTGGTAAAGTCAGGCACCCACAAGGCGAAATCTGTGGCATCAGAAAGGTAAAGATTATAGAGGCTATTTTCTGGTGTTGAATCAATGCTATAACTGACCGAAATTGTATCATCAGCATTAATAACAGTACTTGAATTTAACGTAATTTTAACATAATTATCTGAGCTGGATGAATCCTGAATTTCAGCACTTTGATTATTAATTAGAACTGTAAACGGATTACTAGTGGCCTTGGTATTACTTGGATTTTGGAGAGTGTCAGCAAAAGTGAGGAAAATCTGTGTTCCCGATAATAAGGCAGAAATGGGAGTAATCGGCGGGGTATCACTACTCCAGGCCAGTAAAACACCATCATTATCATTAGTTACAGCTAAAGCAGGGGGGCTATCCTCAGCATAATCTTGGGCAACCGTACTACCGAGAAGGGGGTTAGTTGTAATTGTATTTCCGGTTGTTCCTGATACATTGCTATAGGTACGATTTACTTGTCCAGCGGTGTTTGGTGGCGTATTACTGGCAATATTAAAATCACTAATTGCAACATTATCTTCTGTGGTTAATACATTTCCAGAACCGCTACTGCTCGAATAATTAACGCTATAGGTGCTGCTCGAATTTCCAGATAGAGTTAAGACCACGCTACGAGGGGCTACACTAACGGAGTTAATTGAAATTAAATTACCATTAGCATCGGTAACTTGAAATCGAGATAAATCGGGAGTAATGTTAGGATTTAGAGTGGCATTAAAAGCGACAATAACTTGCTGATCCGTGACTTGGTAATTACTGCCTGTGCCACTGATGGGATTGTAGTTATAGGTAAACGTATTGGCCGATTGATTAACAACAGGAATCGGCGTCTTATTTTGATAGCTAACTGTAATTTTTGAAAAGGGCTGATCGTTTAAGGCTGTTTGCGGAATCGCCGATTCAAGCCTGAGAATAGTGGTATTGTCCCGAGTTAAAACCCCAAATACGGGAATGGTCGTGGTCTGGCCGAGGGGATCTTTGACGTTAACTTGAAAGTCTGTGGCCTGGGGTGTGCCGTTAGTTTGTAACCCTTGAATTTCTAATAAAGACCCTTTGACGATCGCCGTGGGAGAATTGCTGGTCTGGGGCAATGCGAAAGTAGCCTGATTGAGTGTGGTGGTATCACTGCTACTGAGATCATCACCCCAAGTCCAATAGGGATAGAAACCCACCGTGCCACCGAGAAAACCTAAAGTCTTAATGGTGATATTCATTGGCAAGCCAAGGCTTATATCTAGGTTAGGTTGAAATGCACCACTATTTGCTGAACGAGTCCCTCCAGCCGTTCCCACCAAACTGACCTGAATCCCAACCAGAGCTTCAAACAATACAGGAATTTTGATCCCGCCATCAATCCCCGCCGCAACTGGTGTGGAAAACAACAAGGATTCCAGTTCTAGAGCTTCGTTACTATCAGGGTCAAAATCACTAAAGATGAGCTCAACGATCTCTGCAATATCAGAAATTACCGCTAGGCCAACTGCCGCTAACGCTCCCAAGGGAGGAACCCCAATTAACGTGGATAGAATTGATGCATCAGTACCGTCCCCCATAGGGGATAAAACTACACTCACTGGAGAGAAATAAGTTTGCGGATCTTTTGGTGATAGTTGCCACTGAAATCCCGCACCAATACTACCCAAAAAATCGACAACAAGCGGTGTTCCTGATATTGGAAGTGGGATTGTCAGTCCAGCTGTTAGCCCAACACTCCCAGTTTCTACCGTTAATGGATAAGAAAGGCTATCTTCCCGAAGTTTCTGATCAAATGTATAGAGTGTAGCGGCAATAAACGAGAATGAAGTTTCCGGTTTAAAGGTCAGGTTTGTCGTGTTTTGGGCAGGATTTAAGCTACCTCCAGTGCTTGCCGATGAACTCCCGCTGGAATCCTCCGGATCATCGGAGTCCGCTTCATTTAGTTGCACCGCCATTGACGCATTGAGCAACAGTCCTTCTGTACTGATTCCACCGCCAAAGAATGAAAGATTAGGATTATTGCCCGATGAGCCAAGCAGGGTTCCTGATAGATTGAATTTCTTAAAAATAGGCTCAAGCAAAAACTGGGGAACAACCGGCATTCCCTTCAAGAATTGTAAGTTCGATAAATTAGTGTCAAAGGTTTGAGAGACTGACCAATTTGCCCCAAATCCTTGAAATGCACTCTGAGCCTCCGCTTGGGTAAAAGGCTGGTAATTGGCATTGGCTAACGTCGCTGTTGTGGTTGTGCCACCGACAATATAGTTGCCTTGAATGACACCATTTTTGCTAATCTGGGGCGTGTAAGCAGCAATGGGCGTAACTGGGGCCGGCGGCGTTGTCGGGAATTGGTTACTGTAAATTTGAAACGTTTGCGAGTATAAATCCGCATCTTCTCGGATGGCTTGGTTTTGGGCTTTGATGAGATCAACTTTTTGCCCTACCACCGTCACAAAACCGTTATCCACTACCACCCGAGGTTCTAAATCGCCAACTTGATCTGCTGTCAGGGCTTGGGGAGTGTCGAGCCATTGCAGTTTGCCAGAAGTGTCGTACTGAGCCGCAGTATAGAAAAAGTTACTGTCGTTTTCCCGGCCTTCTTGATAGACCACGGCCAGACCTGGAATCAGCGTATTATTGCTTGTTCCAGATTCGACAATTAACCCTGAATCGGCAACCAAGTTAAGACTACGGATGTGCTGACCAGCGGTATCGACAATGGCCTGGGCGTTTTTCCATGTCTGAGAAACTGGGTCATAAACAGCGTGCCAAATATTCGTTCCTTCCAGCCAAACAATATGACTCGTTCCGGCACTGTCTTGAACAACGGCAGAAAGGCGATTAGATAAATTTATACTCATTCAGGCCAGGCTCCACAAATAAAATGAGGTTCGACGGTTAAATTCAGGCTTTTGATGGACTGGCCAGTAATATTGGCGATCGCCCTGGCATTGATCCAACTAGCGGAATTGGGATCATAGACAGCGTGCCAAAGGTTGTCTCCCTGGGCCTAGACCACATGGGTTATTCCAGCAAAGTCAGTGGTAATAGCGGAAAGACCGTTAGCAAGATTGAGGGTCATATTAACAATCTCCGCAGAAATTAAATTTTTAGAGGTGTAGATAATGCACCAATGATAGATTCACCTTTGTTAAAAATTGCATCGACTAAAGGCAAAAGAGATAAAAATTTACGTTTCAACCAAAAGGCTTAACAGAGCAATAAATTACGCTTATAGCTAAATGAAATAACAATGTGTTTGAAAAGTTTTGCCCAATCCCTTGCTGAGCAAGCATTTGGGCATGTTTTTATGGTAAACACTGAAAACCTTATCTAGTAAGGCATACAGTCCATTTTTCAAACAGGCTCTAAGGCAAAGATGCTCAAGATTAGTCAGGAAGTGCCTTTCATTTTCTAAAAGCTTCTTCAATCATGAATCTGCTGTTTTACATGTTATCAACCACTACAATGAGGAGTTAAGGTTGGCTTTATCTTGACTTCACTACATGAATAACACTACCACTTTTTACTAAGTAGATAATTTATAAAGTTTTGTTGTCAAAAACTTCTGGTGATTCATTTGAAAATTCCCTAACTAGACTAATAGAAGAGCGATAAATCAGAGTAATGTTGGTTACCACAAAGATTGTCTTAGGAGCATTTTAGTTGGCTAGATTGATGGAAGAGGTGTAGTTGAATTGGTTATATTTTTTGAGCAAACTCTAACCCTGATTAAATTCATATAACAACCAAATTCCCACCCCCAAACCGACAAAATTGGGCAGCCAGGCCGCCAAGGTAGGGGAAATTAACCCAACAATGCCTAAGCTACCACTGAAAAATCCCAGTATATAGTAGGCAAAAATGATCACAATGGTTAAACCAAAACCCGTAGCGCGACTTATTCTTTGGGGCCTAGCTCCGATCGCCGAACCTACCACGGCAAAAACAATACAAACAAAAGGAAAAGCTAATTTTTGTTCTGTTCTGACCTGAAAAAACTGAATTTTCTTTTCATCGCCAATCAATTTTAAAATTTTGATATAGTCCTGGGCTTCGGCAATGGTCATTTCGTAGGGATCCCGTCCCTGTCGGGCAAAATCAAAGGCGGACTTGGGCAGGGCAATTTGTTTATTCGTAAACGGAATCGCCTCTTGGTAATCCTCTGTTTCTGTGAGGCGGTAAAGAGTACCATGAAAGAAATCCCAGCGTTTATTGTCGTTGTTCCAAGTGGCATTGTCGGAAAGTACAATATGTTTCAGATGGTTTTCCGTCCACTGCAACACCGTCAGATTTTGCATTTCCTTGCCGTCAAACTTTTCCGCATAAACTAAACTTTTTAACCGCCGTGCAGTTTGGCCATTCTCGAGCTTAATTTCTTCAAACTCAGGGTAAAAAACATCGCGATTTTGCCAAAAGGGATGCTCTTCATCGATGGATTCAATGAGGATACTGGTAGCTCGATAGTTGGCCACCGGCACTACCCATTCACTCAGCACAAAAGCCCACCCTGTTACCAGCAAACTCAGCACCACCGCCGGCAAAATCAGACGGTATAAACTCACTCCACAACTGCGAATAGCAATAATTTCGCTGTCTCCACTCAAACGACCAAAGGCCATCATTGTGGCTAGCATCACCGCCACTGGCAGGGAATAGGCGAGAAATTCCGGTACTTTGAGAAGTAGTACTTCTGCCGCTTTAGCTACCGGGAGATTTTTCTCAACAATTTTGTTACCTAAATCGGACAAATTACCGATCGCCAGCCCCAAACTGGCCACCACCCCGACGCTAAATAAAAATGGGGGAATCAGTTGCCTGGCCACATAGCGGTCCATAAGGGAAATACGGGGCAAAAGATGGGGCCACTGCCCCAAGCTGGTCAAGGTTTTAGACAAGAACATCACAGATTTTCAAGCTTCCCAATGGCTAAAATTCTTCAAGTCTTTAAAATTCCGCGTTCATGGGAGTGCGGGGGAAAGGGATCACATCCCGAATATTGGCCATGCCGGTCATGAACTGGACAATGCGCTCAAAGCCTAAACCAAAGCCTGCATGGGGCACAGAACCATAACGGCGTAGGTCAAGATACCACCATAGATCGCTTTCGGGAACCCCTTGTTCCTGCATTCTTTGAGTTAATACGTCTAGTCGTTCTTCCCGCTGGGAACCACCGATAATTTCACCAATTTTGGGCGCTAAAATATCCATAGCGGCAACGGTTTTGCCATCCTCATTTAAGCGCATATAAAACGCTTTAATATCCTTGGGATAATCGGTCACAATGGTGGGTCTTTTGAACACAATTTCTGCCAAATATCGCTCATGTTCTGACTGTAGATCCACTCCCCAAGCGACGGGATATTCAAACTTTTGCTCCGCTTTTTCCAGCAGTTGGATGGCCTCGGTGTAGGTCAGCCAAGCAAATTCGTTGTTAATGATATTGTCCGCTGTAGCCAGCACGGTGTTGTCAATGCGCTGGTCAAAAAATTCCATATCCTCTGGGCATTTTTCCAGCACAAATTTGAAAATGTATTTTAGAAATTCCTCCGCCCATTGGCGATCGCCTTCTAGGTCACAAAAGGCCATTTCTGGTTCCACCATCCAAAATTCGGCTAGGTGGCGGGACGTATTGGAATTTTCGGCCCGAAAGGTGGGGCCAAACGTGTAGACATTCTGGAATGCCAGGGCCATCACCTCCGCTTCCAATTGTCCACTCACTGTCAAATAGGCTTGTTTACCAAAAAAGTCCTCGCTGTAATCAATACCATGATCACTTTTGGGCACCTTCTGTAAATCTAAGGTGGTGACATTGAATAAATCCCCTGCCCCCTCACAGTCACTGGCGGTAATGATCGGAGTATGGACCCAGAGAAAACCCCTCTCCTGAAAAAATTGGTGAATGGCGGTGGCACAGGCGTTACGCACTCTCATAACTGCGCCGATGGTATTGGTGCGGGGCCGCAGGTGACCAATGGTCCGCAAAAATTCAAAGCTGTGGCGTTTTTTCTGGAGGGGATAACTGCTAGGGTCTGCTCCCCCCAACAATTCCAGTTTGGCTGCCTTTAACTCCACCCGTTGTCCTTTTCCCGGTGAAGGGGCCAATTTTCCTTCCACCACCACCGCTGCCCCTGTCTGCAATTGGGATAACAGGCGATCGTAGTCCGTCAAATTCCCATCAAGCACCACTTGGAGATTAGCCAAGCTAGAGCCGTCATTAACTTCCACAAAACTAAAATCCTTGAGGGTTCGCTTAGTGCGTAACCACCCTTGAACCATTACTTGGTCATCGGCCTGACCATGGCGGAGAACTTCAATAATGCGGCGTTTGTTCATAAACCCCAAAGGAGTAGAGATAGAGGGACAGTGGGTGCCACTATTAAACCACGGCACCGAGCCACTCCCAGGGTAACCAATCCCGGCTGGGGAAGCGATGCGCAGCAAACCAGACAAAAATCTGACCAACCCAGAAAAAAATATTTTGACCATCAACAATTAGGTGTTATGATGGCTAATCGTGAAAGCAATGGGTCGATGCCCGAGTGGTTAATGGGGGCGGACTGTAAATCCGCTGGCTATGCCTACGCTGGTTCAAATCCAGCTCGGCCCATCCCTTTTGCCCTTGTAGCTCAGTGGTAGAGCACACCCTTGGTAAGGGTGAGGTCACGAGTTCAATCCTCGTCAAGGGCTTTCCAAGCTTAACTATTAAATCTGTTCCCTGGCGATCAGTAACTGATACTGATAGTTTTCGCTGTTGATTACTTTCATGGGGACTTAAGACTAAGGTGAGATTTCCCCAGACACTAGTACAAAATAAAAACTTTTTTTAGTCTTTAATTAGGTTACCTCTCTTTTTTCATTGATCAGTCTAGTCAGCAAATTTTCAAATGAATCGCCAGAAGTCTTTGATAGCAGGGTTTTTAAGATGTGTACTTAATAAAAAATCTTGCCCTTGTATTTCACGTTGGAAGAATCCTGAATTTCTATTCTAGTAAGGGTTTTATGGAATAAAGTCAAACGATTGTCTTCCAGACTCAGGAAAGAGCGATAAAAATCAGAGGTGTTGAACGACAATGCTTGGGTTTACCGTTACAAATATCTAGATTGATAATGATTCGGACGTGCATAGTATTTGTGTTCTTCAGAAAATTGTTCTATTTCATGTCGGCGATCGCCTAAAAAACAGCTTAGCAAGTACATAAAATTTACCGAATGGAACTTTGGTGATCATAAAAAACCTACTGGTCCACCAGTTTCCAAAAGTTAAGAAATTTTAACTCCCCATTTTTGCGTCAATTATGAGACGATAATGAAAAATGAAATGATCATGAAATGACCGTTATCACTATGGCAATATCATTTGCTTCCCGGGGAGGACTGCTGGCATCTGGTTTGGCGATCGTTTTTTGGCTGACCGGCTGTGGGACAGCGGAAGTCACTACATCCAATGCTCCCAGCGAAGAGGTGACAGAAGTAACCACCGAAGTCCAAGCGGAAAACGAAGGGAAAAAGAAAGTTTTAACCACCTTCACCGTACTGGCCGACATGGCCCAGAATGTTGCCGGAGATAAGTTAGTGGTGGAATCCATCACTCGCATTGGTGCAGAAATCCACGGTTATGAGCCGACTCCCAGTGACATTGTCAAAGCTCAGGACGCAGACTTAATCCTTTACAACGGCATGAATCTGGAGCGTTGGCTCGAGCAATTTTTGGGCAATGTCAAGGATGTGCCCTCTGTGGTGCTAACGGAAGGTATTGAACCGATTCCCATTGCTGAAGGTCCCTATACCGATAAACCCAATCCCCACGCCTGGATGTCGCCCCGTAATGCCCTGGTCTATGTGGAAAATATCCGCCAAGCCTTCGTCGACCTTGACCCGGACAATGCCGAATATTACAACGCCAATGCGGCGGCCTATAGCGAGCAGTTAAAGGCGATCGATACCCAACTGGCATCCGATTTGGAACAGGTGCCCGCCAAGCAGAGATTTTTGGTCAGTTGTGAAGGGGCGTTTTCTTACCTGGCCAGGGACTATGGCATGGAAGAGATTTACATGTGGCCAATCAATGCCGAACAACAGTTCACCCCCAAACAGGTGCAAACCGTGATTGAGGAAGTGAAAACCAATGACGTACCAACAATCTTTTGTGAGAGCACCGTCAGTGACAAGGGCCAAAAACAGGTAGCCCAGGCAACCGGCGCTCGCTTTGGCGGCAATCTCTATGTTGATTCCCTTTCCACAGAGGAAGGCCCTGTACCCACCTTTTTGGATTTGTTGGAATATGATGCCCGGGTGATTGCCAACGGTCTTTTGGCCGGTGCCAATGCCAAACAATGACAAAAGTTTTGCCTTCTATTCGGTGTTGAGTTTTTCTTAATCAACCCAACTCAATGTTGACGATTGACCGCTCCCTAAAACCTGAACCCCTCTTTTGTGATGCCAACCACTCTCCCCCGTCTCGATATATCCGTTGATGGCGTCAGCGTTACCTATAACAACGCTCGTTTGGCCCTTTACAATGCCACCTGCACCGTTGAACCTGGCACCATTACTGCCCTAGTGGGCCCCAATGGCAGTGGTAAATCGACTCTGTTCAAATCCATTATGGGGTTTTTGCAACCGAGTCAGGGACGGGTTCGCATCGGTGGTTTTCCGGTGCAAAAGGCCCAAAAACAACAGTTGATGGCCTACGTCCCCCAGGCTGATGAAGTGGATTGGAACTTTCCGGTCAGTGTGTTTGATGTGGTGATGATGGGGCGCTATGGCCATATGAATGTGCTACGCATTCCCAGCCCCAAAGACCGTCGCTTGGTGATGGAAAGTCTAGAGCGGGTGGGCATGGTGAAATACCGCGATCGCCAAATTGGGGAACTTTCCGGCGGTCAAAAGAAACGGGCATTTTTGGCCCGGGCCTTGGCCCAGGAAGGCAAGGTAATTCTACTAGATGAGCCCTTTACCGGGGTTGACGTGAAAACGGAAAAGGGGATGATCGACTTATTGATGCAACTGCGGGATGAGGGCCACACCATTCTGATTTCTACCCATGATTTAGCTTCCATTTCCACCTTCTGTGACCACACTATTCTGCTCAACCGCACCATTTTGGCCCAGGGGAAAACCGAGGAAACCTTCACCAAAGAAAATTTAGAATTGACCTTTGGCGGGCTACCAGTGATGAGCCTGAATCAGATGTTTGAAACGACAGAGGTAGATGCGTGAGTCAGTTAGTGGTGGCCTTTTCTTTTTGGAATTGGTTGGTGGAGCCTTTGCAATATGGGTTTTTGATCCGGGCAATTTGGGTGAGTGCCTTTGTCGGCCTGGTGTGTGCGGTGCTTTCCTGTTACATCACCCTCAAAGGTTGGTCCCTAATGGGAGATGCCATTTCCCATGCGGTGGTCCCCGGTGTGGTGCTGGCCTATGCCCTGAATATTCCCTTTGCCATTGGGGCTTTTACCTTTGGCTTTGGGGCAACGGTGGCGATCGGTTACGTCAAGTCTAAAACGCGTTTAAAGGAGGATGCCGTCATTGGCATTGTCTTTACGGGATTTTTTGCCCTTGGCCTAGTGTTGGTGACCAAAATTTCCAGCAATGTTGACCTGTTCCATATTCTGTTTGGCAATGTGCTGGGTATTTCTCAACAAGACATTATCCAAACTCTGATCGCCGGATCCATCACTCTGATAGTGATTTTGTTGCGCCGCAAGGATCTTCTGTTGTTTTGTTTTGATCCGAACCATGCCAAGGCGATCGGTCTGCGTACCCAGGTGATGTATTACACGCTGTTGTCGGTTCTGGCCCTTACCATTGTGGCTGCCTTGCAAACGGCGGGAATTATTTTAGTAATTTCTATGCTGGTCACACCAGGTTCCATTGGCTATCTACTCAGCGATCGCTTTGACCATATGCTGTGGTACTCCGTCGCCAGCAGTGTCCTATCCTGTGTGCTCGGCACCTATTTGAGCTATCACTTTGACGTCTCGACGGGGGGCATGATTGTCGTCCTGCTGACAACGCTGTTTGTCATAACCATGATTTGTGCGCCTAAGTATGGCATTTTGGCCCAGGAATGGCGCAAGCGGTCAGGGCAAAATCCGGAAGACGATCACAATCAGACTGTAGTGGTGGATCAAGCCTAGTTGGTTGGTATCACCACAATAATGATGACGTCCCCTTATAAACCCTTTGAGGTCAAACAATTAACCTAAATTTATTTCCCATGAAATCACCGCCGCGTTTACCCAAAGCACGGTTATTTTTTCCTTGCGCTTTCATATCCCTCAGTCTGACGGAAGAGGGATACAAGCAGCGGGGGTTGGAAAAGGGGCAGCGCTAGGAGGCGCTGGAGACGGATAGCCACAGCAATGGGCTGATGCTGCGGGGGCAATTTAGGGCCGCGTTGAATGCGGATCCAGCTCAGATTCGGCGGAAGTCGGTGTATAAGGTGGAGGAGATGGAGATTGCAGTGGGCGAAATAGCCTGAAGTGGACGCGCAATGACCATCCCCTGGGGCGACGCAATGGCCAGGAGTTTGAGGTGGTGGGGCTGGAGAATGGGCAAGTGATGATTCGCTGAGAGCGGAGAGAATTGAGATCCGCCTCACCCCTTCGTCTCAGGCTCCGCCACAGCCACTGGATCAGCTCTCGCTCGGGCAAACAAACGGGGCTTTGCTAATTTCGAAGTGAGCGAGCATTGCTTACTCTAGAGCAAGAGTTGGGTACGGGGTCACCGCGTCTATGTCATAGCGACCGGGAGCATGCCACTTTTGTAAAAACCGTATCAATGGGGAGAGTGGAAGGGTAACCCCAGGAATGACTCACCATGATAGCTGAAGACCAAAAGCAATTGGAAGCCTATATAGCAAGCAATAGCGACCGAGAGGGGCTTGATAGCCCATAAAACTTCGATCACACTGTGCGACGGCAGATGCAGAAGGAGGTCAGCCCTCGAGTGGCCTTTTTTGTCAATCAGCAGGCATACCCCGCTTGAGAGCTAAGTCAATGTAAATACAATAAGAGCAGCATACTCAACAAGAACTCTAGTTTCAGCGCATATTGACTACTTCCGAAGCGCTTCGCTGTTTTCGGCGTTCTTGCAAAGACTTATCAATTAGTTTTGCAACCAGCCAAGAGACAGATCGTTCATCTGTCTGTGCCCACTCCTCCAGTTCTTGCTTTAACTCTGGAGGAACGTAAGCAACCACTCGCTCCAAGTCTGTTTTGCCACCCATTTTGAGTTTCACTTCTGGTTTTCTTGCTTCCAAGATACCAGTAATAGCCTAGCATGTGTTGTGCTATGCCGCGCTGTGCTAGCATGGCATAGCGCGATTAATCAAGGCCTCATCTATGAACCGTCAAAATTTGCTCTCAATCGCCGGAGATCTTGTCCAACCAAAAGTCAATCCCGGACTCGTCTTGCTTTCGAGTAGAGAATTAGACAAGATGCGGCGGGTTGGGCAACTTGCGGCGAATCTCCTCAACCATCTTGAATCAATGGTGCAACCCGGAGTGAGTACGCAAACTCTAAACGACGAGGCGACGAGTTGGATGCAATCTCATAGGGCAATCAGTGCCACGCTTGGCTACGCACCTCCTGGTCATCCTCCATTCACAGGTTCAATTTGCACCAGTGTTAATGAGGTGGTTTGTCACGGAATTCCGAATCCAAAGCAAATCCTTAAAGACGGAGATATTATCAATATCGATGTGACGCCACGCTTAGACGGTTACCATGGCGACACGTCTAAAACATTCTTGGTTGGTAATGTATCCGCAACAGCGCGGAAGCTGGTTGAAGCCACTCAAGAATCGATGATGCGAGGAATTGCTGAAATCAAGCCCGGGGCAAGAATTGGTGATATTGGCGCTGCAATTCAAGCCTATGCCGAGGCGAAGGGATTCTCAGTTGTTCGAGATATGGTTGGGCATGGCATTGGCAGGCAAATGCATACAGAGCTTCAAATTCCTCACTATGGTCAGCGGGGTAGTGGGCTAAAGCTGCGTCCAGGAATGGCTTTTACGGTTGAACCGATGCTAAATGAAGGAACGAGTATTCTTAAGTTTCTTGCAGATCGTTGGACTGTGATTACAAAAGACAAGAAACTTTCAGCTCAGTTTGAACACACCGTTGCTGTGACTGAGGAAGGGGTAGAAATTCTGACTCTTCCTTGAATTTCAAGACACAACTCCTTATTTATTCCTTGAGAGAGAAGTACAATATTGCTCTAAAGATAAACCGCTGCTCAGGGACTCGGTTCCTATGGGGATAGCCGACTTTTAACATCATCGTCATGGAACCGGGTCCCGGCACTGTCCTTTTAAGGAGTGAAGTGGCAAAAGCCTCTACAGGTAAGTATTTCTGCAATTTCGACAGGGCGGTCAATGAAGCCCATGGCCATAGCCGGAGTGGTATTTTTTCCCAGACTTCCATGA
>NZ_JADEWJ010000281.1:0-4834 GCF_015207725.1 Synechocystis sp. LEGE 06083 | reverse complement strand
GCCAGTTGGCGTCTCCAAGCGGAGCAAATTACTTTTTCTTCTCCCGCAAAACTGGGGGAGGAGCTAGGGGAAAAATTAGCGCAAAAAACCTATAGCGCCCTAATCATCCATTGCCCCCATCCAGACGGGAGGGGAGAGCATTTGGCCGATTTTGATTTGGCGGAAATTGCAACGTGGGCCCCCACGGACCAAGGCATTCCGGTGCTGGTGGCCACGGACATTTACCTATCCCCTGGGGAGCGCTACAGCGGGGATAAATCTCCGGTACAGACTTGGCTTAGGAGTCCAATCAATCCTGACGAGCTGGAAAATACCTTGGTGCAGGTGTTGGGACAAACGGAGCCTCCCACCCTAGTGTCTACGGGGGCAATCAGCGGGCCTTTGTTTCCCTATGCTCCTTCCAATTTAACCATTTTGCTGGCGGAAGATAACCTAATCAACCAACAGGTGGCCAAGCTCTTACTGAAAAAGTTGGGTTACCCAGTGGAGGTGGTCAACAACGGCCAAGAAGCCCTCACGGCTTTGGCTAAGGGGGATTACGATGTGGTGTTGATGGATGTGGAAATGCCGGAAATGGATGGCTTGACGGCGACGAAGCAGATCCGACAGTCCCGGGGCCGGAGTCAACGACCTTGGATCATTGCAGTGACAGCCTATTCCATGGAAGGCGATCGGGAACGGTGTTTGGCTAGCGGCATGAATGATTATGTCAGTAAACCCATCCGCCTAGAAGCTCTGCAACAGGCCTTACAGGTAGCTGCCACAGCGCTCCAGTCCACTAGCCAAAATACGGTTACCGTCGTTCCCAGCGCCAATGCTTTTGAGTCAAAATCATCCCCTTCTAGCCCCGATCCAGAGGACTTGGCCAGCATGGCCTTGCCCTCCATTGACCAAGACATTATCCATTCTCTGCGGGAATTGGATGAAGAAAATGGTGACTTAATTCTCAGGGAAATTAGCGATATCTATTGTCAAACGGTGCCGGAACTATTGCAAAGGATCAAACTGGCGATCGCCAATCAAGATTGGGTAGATTTGAGTTTAGCCGCCCATACGCTTGGTTCTAGCAGTGCTAACTTGGGGGCGGTGCTTTTGGCCCAACAGGCTAAAAGCTTAGAAAATCTTGCCCGCCAACGGGATTCCCTGGCCATGGACCCAGGCCATTTCCCCGCCCTAACGGCTAGCTATGCAAGGGTACAGGGGGAACTGCAAACCATGCTCGATCGCCTCTAGGAAAAGTTTTGCCGGGCCGTGGTTGGTTAGAATACGGAGTGTTTTCTCTGGCAATGTATTCATGACCGTTAGCGAATCGATGGCCGGGGCCCCGTTGCCAAAATTGCCCTTGGTGACCATGTTCCGCCTAGGCTTATTCCAGATGGGGCTGGGCATTATGTCCCTGTTAACCCTGGGGGTACTCAACCGCATTTTAATTGATGAGTTGGCAGTGTTACCCTGGGTGGCCGCCACGGCGATCGCCATGTATCAGTTTGTCAGCCCTTTTAAAGTGTGGTGTGGGCAACTATCCGACAGTCAGCGGCTGTGGGGCTACCATCGCACTGGTTATGTTTGGTTGGGAGCCCTGGGCTTTACGGTGTTGTCCTTTATCGCCCTCCAGGTGGTGTGGCAATTGGGCCTCAGTTTGCAAAATAACGGTTGGGGAGCCCTAACAATTTTTTGGAGCATAGCGCTGGGCACAGTTTTCGCTGCCTACGGAGTAACCCTGAGTTTAAGCTCCACTCCCTTTGCCGCCCTGTTGGTGGATGTGTCCGACGAAGACAATCGCTCCAAACTAGTGGGTATTGTCTGGTCCATGTTGATGGTGGGCATTGTGCTGGGGGCCATTGTCAGCTCCCGCCTGTTAAATACCCCGGAAATTTGTGGCCGGGCCCTGTTGGATGCCGATGCTCTGCTGGTGAAAAAAACCGTTGACATTGCCCAACTACAACGGGGCATTAATCCCGTCTTTATCATCATGCCGGGGATCGTCGTTTTCCTGGCCTGGCTGGCCACGGTGGGGGTGGAAAAAAAATATTCTCGCTTTGGCGATCGTTCCGAAGGCCGGGAGGACGAAATCACCCTGGGGCAAGCGGTGAAGGTTCTGACCGCCAGCCGACAAACGGCCATCTTCTTCGGTTTTTTACTACTGCTGACCCTGAGCCTATTTATGCAGGATGCGGTGCTAGAACCCTACGGCGGGGAAGTCTTTAACCTTTGCATTTCTGAAACCACCCAGTTAAACGCCTTTTTTGGCATGGGTACCCTGTTGGGCATTGGTTCCACCGGCTTTTTTGTCGTACCCCGTTTGGGCAAGCAACGTACCACTTCCCTCGGCTGTGCCCTGGCCGCCCTTTGTTTTTCCTTGCTAATTCTGGCGGGATTTCAGCAAAATGTGACCCTGTTAAAATCCGGTCTACTTTTCTTTGGTTTAGCATCGGGCATGATCACCGCCGGAGCCACCAGTTTGATGTTGGACCTCACCGCAGTGGAAACCGCTGGCACTTTCATCGGGGCCTGGGGTTTAGCCCAATCCATTTCCAGGGGTTTAGCCACCGTGGCCGGGGGCACAATTTTGAACATCGGCAAGGCCTTGTTTGCCAATGCAGTGTTGGCCTACGGTTTGGTATTTGCTCTCCAAGCCCTGGGTTTAATTCTCTCCATTTTCCTGCTCAACAAGGTTAACGTGCGGGAATTTCAGGACAACGCCAAAACGGCGATCGCCACAGTGATGGCGGGGGATTTGGACAGCTAAAAAAAACTCCCCAGATATTTAGGGAGGAGAAAATTAGGATGTCTGCACAATACCGCAAAAATTAAGTGTGGTGGGCCCCATTCACCCGTAACACTTCGCCGGTGACATAGCTACTGGCCACGGGAGAGAGCAAAAAGGCCACCGCCCAGGCAATTTCCTCCGGTTTACCAAAACGGCGGAAGGGGATTTCCTTAGTAATTTTCTCCCGAATATCTTCTCGAATGGCTAAGGTCATTTCCGTGTCAATGAAACCAGGAGCTACTGCATTGGCCCGCACCCCGTAACGGGCTCCCTCCCGGGCTAGGGATTTCATCATGCCAATCACCCCGGCCTTAGTGGCGGAATAGTTAGTTTGGCCAACGTTGCCCCGCTCCCCGGAGATGGAACTAATGGCAACAATGGAACCGGCTTTGCGTTCGTACATACCTTCAATGAACGGTTTGATGCTGTAGGCCACCCCCTTGAGGTTGACATTGAGCACCGCATCCCAATCGGCGGGGGTTAATTTGGGAAAAAAGTTGTCTTTGGTAATGCCAGCATTGGCCACTATGCCGTAAACGGGCCCCAGCTTATCGGTGATTTCCGCCGCCGCCGCCGTCATGGATTCTAAATCGGTGACGTTGGCCACCACCCCCAGGGCCTCAGCATTACCGCCATCCGTAGCTAAATCAGTGAAAGCCACCTTAGCCCCCATTTCCTGGAGCAATTTGACGATCGCCGCGCCGATGCCCCGATTGCCGCCGGTGACCACAATTACCTTATCTTCCAAACCCAGACTTAACATGGTGACTCCTTAAAAGTTAATAGAAACAAATTCAACTTGATCAGCCAAAGCCTCCACATTCGACTCGATCAGCCACTAATCCTTAAACCCTTTCAATGGCTACGGCCGTACCGCCGCCGGTACCATGGCAAAGGGCCGCCAGACCCATGGCTTTATCCCGTTGTTGCAGAGCGTAGAGCAGAGTAACCATAATCCGGGCCCCCGATGCCCCAATGGGATGTCCCAAGGCGATCGCCCCACCGTTAACATTCAACTTGTCCCGGTCCACTCCCAATTGCTGCTCAAATAAAAGATTGCTGACGGAGAAGGCCTCATTATTTTCAAACAAGTCAAAATCAGCAAGGGTTTTATCTAGCTTGGCCAACAGTTTTTGGCTAGCGGTGATGGGCAACTCGGGAAAACGGCTGGGGGTGCCGGCGGCCCAACTTCCCCCAAGAATTTTGGCCAGGGGTTTGAGTTGATATTTTTCCACCGCTTCCGCACTGGCTAGGAGTAAAGCTGCCGCCCCATCGGTAATCTGGCTACAGTTGCCCGCCGTTAATACACCGTCCTTAGCAAAGGCTGACCGCAATTTGCCCAGGCTTTCCACGGTGGTGTCAGCGCGAATACCTTCATCACTCTTCAGCACCTGGGTACCTTTGCGACTGGTGATTTCAATGGGGGTAATTTCTGCATCAAAATAACCAGATTCCGTGGCCTGGGCCGCCCTTTGTTGCGACAAACAGGCCACTTCGTCCAATGCGGCCCGACTGAAACCATGCTCTGCGGCCAGTTTTTCCGTCTGGTCTCCCATGCCCTCACCATTGGTGCTGTCCGTCAAACCATCATGGAGAAGAAGATCAGTTAAATTTTCCGGTGCTCCCATGAGAAACTTATAGCCCCAGCGGGCCCGGTGGGAGAGGTAAAAACCGGTTTGGGACATGGATTCCGTCCCGCCAGCCAAAATTAGATCCCCTTCACCGGCCCGGATGGTCAAAGCGGCATTAATCACACTCATCATGGCGGAAGAGCAGACCATATCCACCGCATAGCCGTCCACCGTATCGGGAATCTCCGCCTTCAAGGCCGCTTGACGGGGAATTAGTTGCCCATGGCCAGCCCTCAACACGTTGCCCATAATGTATAGATCTAGGTGCTTTCCCTCCACGCCGGCCTGGGCTAGGACGCTTTTCATCACATGGGCCCCCAAGTCCACCGCCGAAAAATTGGTCAGGGATCCACCAAAACGCCCCAGGGGAGTTCGTTTAGCAGCAACAATAAAAACATCACGCATAATTCCTTTCCAATGCCATGGGTTGGGA
>NZ_JADEWJ010000280.1:0-4841 GCF_015207725.1 Synechocystis sp. LEGE 06083 | reverse complement strand
GTATAGGACCAATCGGGCTGGGCCAGTTTTGCCCCCTGCCAGACCACGCAGGGGCCTGGTAAATCCTTGGTAGCCTTGAGGTATATTTCCCGCAGAGTCACTTCATCCACTGGCGGGAGGGGTTTATAAATAGGCTCCTCCCCCTCCTGGCTATCCCCCTCGGAGCCGTCATTTTCATCGGGCAAGCGGGGCAGGTCAAAATGTAGCACCGGCAATAAACTTTCCTCAAGGAAGAGGGATAACTTTTGGGTCAGGGCAATAATTCCCCGCAAAAAGTGGGTTTCATCGCTGTGGGTTTCTTCCCCGCTCCAGTCGAACCAACTGAGTTTGTTATCTTGGCAATAGCCGTTATTGTTACCCTTTTGGGTGCGCCCCACCGGGTCTCCCATCAATAACATTGGTGTGCCCTGGGAGAAGAAAAGAATGGTAAGAAAATTTTTAATCTGTCGCAGTCGCAGTTGGTTAATTTCAGGATCATCGGTTTCCCCTTCCACGCCGCAGTTCCAACTAAAGTTGTCATTGGCGCCGTCGCAATTATTCTCTCCGTTGGCTTCATTGTGTTTTTCGTTGTAGGAAACCAAGTCGTAAATAGTAAAACCGTCGTGACAGGTGACAAAATTAATACTGCGGTTAATGTCCGTATCTTGACGATGGTAAATGTCAGGACTACCCAGTAAGCGGCTAGCTAGGAGGGGTACAGTGCCATTATCTCCTTTGACAAAACGGCGTACATCGTCCCGAAAGGGGCCATTCCATTCCGCAAACCAGTCCGCCAATTCCACAAATTTCCCCACGCTATACAGACCGGCCGCATCCCAGGCTTCGGCAATTAATTTCGTGCCAGCCAAAATGGGATCGGATTCGATCGCCCAGATAACGTTAGCGGTGGCAATGGCACTGTCATGGAGGGGCACTCCTTTGGTATCTCGCACCAGTACCGAAGCGAGGTCGAAACGGAAACCATCCACGTGCATTTCTGAAACCCAATAACGGAGGGAATCAAGAATTAGACCGCCGACGATGGGGTGATTGGCTTTGATGCTATTGCCGCAACCACTGTAGTTGCTGTAGGAACTCTTGTCTTCATCAAGAATATAGTACACCCTGTTGTCAATGCCCCGGAAGGAAAGGGTCGGGCCATTTTCGTTGCCCTCTGCCGTATGGTTAAACACCACATCTAAAATTACCTCTATGCCCGCTTTGTGCAGGGCTTTGACCATATCCCGAAATTCGTCCACCACTTCCAGGGGATCATCGGCGGCACTGTAGCCCTGGTGGGGAGCAAAAAAGCCGATGGTGCTATAACCCCAATAGTTGGTCAGCCCCGGTTGGGCGTCTTCAGGGTCAAAATAATGCACCGGCAATAATTCCACCGCTGTAATACCCAGTTCCTTGAGGTAGGGAATTTTTTCAATTAAGCCCGCATAGGTGCCCCGTTTGTTTTCACTGAGCCCGGAATTGGGGTTGCGGGTAAAGCCCCCCACGTGGAGTTCGTAGATAATGCTGGCGGCGTAGGGCGTGCGGGGAGCATGGTCATCTTCCCAGTCGTACACACTGGTGTCCACCACCACACTGCGTAGGGCCTGGGCACAGTTATCTCCGGGAACCATGGCCGCTTGGCGGTCGTAAATATCCTTACCGGCGATCGCCTTGGCGTAGGGATCGAGCAAAACTTTATCAGGATCGAAGCGGTGGCCCTTTTCTGGCTCGTGGGGGCCATCAATGCGGTAAGCGTAAACCTGTCCTGCCTTTAAACCCGCTACAAAAATGTGCCAGTAGTAGAAAGTCCGGTTCTGCCCTCGATGGAGCTCAATGGTGCGGGCCGGGGCCGGATCATTAGGGCGATCAAACAACAATAGCGTCACCTTTTCCGCATGCTTGGAAAACAGGCAGAAATTGACCCCATCGGCATAAACCGTTGCCCCCAACGGAAAGGTTTGGCCAAGGCGGACATCGGTGGACAGGTTGGGAACAGGTATCAACTGTGGCACGGGCAATTCCAAAAATTGTTCAGACTCTTTCCTTTAAAGCTAGCAAACCTTTGGAAAAGGGAAACAATTCCGATCGCCATGGCCAGATGGAACTGTTCTTTCCCTAGGGGCAGGAAGTTGGGCTAGAACCGCCAGGAAAAAGTGAGAAGTTAAAACTTCTGGGGTAATGGGCTCTTACCATTCCTCACCCTAGCCCCGGTGGCAAAGGTTCCCCACAAATTAAATGCACTTCCTTGATGCGCTCAAACAACCAAGGTACGGACTCTCGATAAGCAGGCAACAGTGCCAAGGGACTAAGCAAAGCGGCGGCGGTTAAATCTGCCACGGTCAACTGATCACCGCAAAGATAGGGGCGATCCTGCCAACCAGCTAGCACCTGGAAAGCTAAGTCTAATCGTTTTTTGGCCAGGGCAACGGTGGTGTTATTGATGTTGTACTGGCGACGGACAATTTGAATAACTATCTGACTGGCAAAGGACGGGTCAATGGCCTTGCCGGCCGCAGCCCGGTAGTCGTAATAAACAAACCGGGTTGCCGTACCAATGCTTTCATCCAGCCAATCTTCTAACCATGCTGCCCTCAATCTCTGTTCAGCATCTGGGGGAAATAAACGGCGATCGGGGGAGATTTCCTCTAAAAAACGGAAAATTTCGCTGGAATCACTGATATATTCCGGTTGCCCTGGGAGTTCTGGACAAAGCACCGGCACCGTAGTAGCACCGGTCTTGGGTTTAAGTTGCAGGGCATGGACACCGGGGGTTAAATTTTTAACTCGGTAAACCATGCCCTTATAACCCAGGGCCAGCCTGGCTTTGCGGCAATAGTGGGAAGTGCTGAATTGGAGCAACAACATCCTATGTAGCCAATGTGCGACGCTTCATGGTCATTTCATAGGCTTCGATGATGTCTCCCTCTTTCCAATCATTGAACTTGCTACAGCCAATACCGCATTCATAGCCGGCATTAACTTCCCGCACGTCCTCCTTAATCCGTTTAAGGGAATCAATGTTGCCTTCAAACACCACTTGGTCACCCCGACGCACCCGTAGGTTACGGTTCCGGATAATTTTGCCCGACTGGACGTAACAACCGGCAATGTTGCCCCGACCCACAGGGAAGACCGCCCGCACTTCCGCCGTTCCCAGGGAAGATTCAATTTCTTCGGGATCCAATAGACCTTCCATTGCCCCTTGGATGTCATCCAGAAGCTTATAGATAATGTCGTATTCCCGAATGTCCACCCCTTCCTGGTCGGCCGCTTGACGGGCCCCACTGGCCAAGGTGGTGTTGAAACCAATGATAATTGCTCCACTGGCGGCGGCTAAGTCCACATCGGTTTCCGTTACCTCTCCAGGGGATGCCAACAGAACCCGGATCTGTACTTCCCCTTGGGGTAATTGCTCCAAGGAACCCAAAATCGCCCCCACCGAACCTTGAACGTCCGCTTTGAGGATGATATTCAATTCCTTCAGTTCTCCTTCCTGGGCCTGGGCAGAAATACTGCTGAGGGTCACCTTGCGGGAAGACATGGCCTGTTGCAAACGGGTTTGACGGTCTTCCATGGCCCGGGTTTCGGCCTGGAGACGGGCATCCTTTTCATTGGTGAAGACTTCAAACTCATCCCCAGCGGCGGGCACATCCCCCAGACCAAGGATTTCCACGGCGAAGGAAGGACTGGCTTCTTCCACCTTGTCACCCCGGTCGTCGATCATGGCTCGAATTTTGCCGTACACAGCCCCTACCACAATGGCATCCCCAACCCGGAGAGTACCATTTTGGATCAAGAGGGTGGCCACAGGGCCCCTGGTGCGGTCTAGGTGAGCTTCGATTACCGTACCTTTGGCTTGACGTTGGGGGTTAGCCACCAACTCTTCTACTTCCGACACCAACAGAATCATTTCCAACAAGCCATCTAGGTTATCGCCGTTGAGGGCACTGACGGGCACCATGATGGTGTCTCCACCCCATTCTTCGGCCAGGAGACCAAGCTCGGACAACTCCTGTTTAATGCGGTCGGGATTAGCTTCGGGCTTATCAACTTTGTTGATGGCCACAATCAGAGGCACGCCGGCGGCCTTGGCATGGCTAATGGCCTCTTTGGTTTGGGGTTGCACACCGTCATCGGCTGCCACCACCAGAATGGCAATGTCCGTAACCTTAGCTCCCCGGGCCCGCATGGCGGTAAAGGCTTCGTGGCCAGGAGTATCGAGGAAGACAATCTGTTCGGTTTTGTCGTTGTGCTCTACTTCGACGTGGTAAGCACCAATGTGCTGGGTAATGCCCCCTGCTTCCCCTTGGGCTACTTTGGTTTTGCGAATGGAGTCCAACAGGGTAGTTTTACCGTGGTCTACGTGACCCATGATGGTAACCACAGGGGGACGACGCACCAGGTTATCCAGATCCGCTTCGTCGAGCATTTCTGTGGTTTTAGCAGCGGCGGCCACTTTTTCGGGGGTTTCCACCGCTACTTCAAAGGATTCGGCCACCATGCGGGCGGTTTCTTCGTCCAGGGTTTGGGTAATTTGTACCGCTACCCCTTTGAGGAAGAGCCGTTTGATAATGTCCGTTTCAGAAACTTTTAACAGATCCGCCAGATCCCGGACAGTTAAGCTCCGGTCCAACATGATCACTTCTGGTTTTTGCACCACTTCCTTCCGGTCGCGGCGATCGCCACGGTTACGGGAACTGCTGCTGCTACCACTGCCGGCCTCGGACTTGAGGGTCGGCTTTTTAACCTTGGCCACAGTGGGGGTGCTAGGTTTAGCCACCAAGGATTTTGGTTTGGGAGGACGGGCAATGGAAAGACTAACGAGGGTGGGTTTGGGACCATTATCCCCATCTATATCCAGG
>NZ_JADEWJ010000279.1:0-4936 GCF_015207725.1 Synechocystis sp. LEGE 06083 | reverse complement strand
TGCTAGCACAGGAAACGGTGGTAAAGCCCAATTCCCGGGCCCTGGTGAGGGCAACGGAAACCACCCGGTCCTTGAAGCTCAAGGTGGGCATGTTGACTGCGTCGTTTTTAATGTAAAGATTTTTCAGCCCCAGGCGACGGGCTAAACGGTGGGACTTAACCAAAGGGGTCATGCCAGTGCCCACGTCAATCACATCCTTACCAGTGACGGGCAGAAAGGCACGGTAACGCCAGATGGAATTGGGGCCAGCTTCAATGGTTTCCCGGGTGACGTGGCGGCGAATCAAATCATAGTCGTAGGCCACTTCCAGGGGAGCAAAGGTTTCTTCACAGATATGTAGCGCTTTGAGGGGATATTCGGTGTTCCCTTCCTTAGAAACCAGTTTGGTGCAGGCGGAAATAAATTCTGGGGCCGTGGTAGTGGCGGTGGTCATGGGGCAAAGTCCTAATTTCATTAATCTTTCGGCATACTAACACGGGGCAAAATAGGCGTCAATTAATCCCGACTATTTTTGTCGGATTTAGTTTTTTTGGACCAAGATGAGCCTTCTTTACCCCGCATTGATGGAGAGATTGGGTAGGGAGCGGGCTAAAATAGGTCGGTTTTTCTCCCATGGAGTTAAGCCCTGTAACCTTGGTTGGCCCCTAGGCAACTGTTTGTAAAGTTTGAGTTTTACTCTCCATTTACCCATCGGAAAATTCCGGTAAGGCTGGACAATGTTGAGCTAAATCCTGCCAACATCGAGGCGAGGAGCTTTGCAAACCCCCTCTAAAAACCCAGAGAAATTAATGAAACTAACTTGGTTGAATTCCCAGCGTCGGTTTATTTCGGTGATTATTTACCTGACAATTTTCGTTCGGGTTTTGACCCTTGGCCTCTACGCTGTAGCAGACAGAACCGAAGCCCGCTACGCAGAAATTGGCCGCAAAATGGCAGAAACCGGCGACTGGATTACGCCCCAGATCGACTATGGCGTACCTTTTTGGGGCAAACCGCCCCTGTCTACCTGGTTGACGGCGGCATCATTCAAAGTTTTTAGTGTTAACGAATTTGCGGCGAGGCTATCTTCTTTTCTGCCAATTTTATTGGCCAGTTACTTAGTTTATTTATTGGCAAAAAGCAAGGGAATTAACTACGCTTTAGTTAGCACGATGATTCTGATTACCACCCTGGGCTTTTTTGTCAGCAGTGGGGCGGTAATGACAGATCCAGCTTTAGTGTTGGGAACCACCCTATCTATGGTGGGTTTTTGGCAAGCTTACCGGTCTGAGCCTAATGCGGTTCGCCTCTGGGGATATTTATTTTTCGTGGGGCTGGCGATCGGTTTATTAGCCAAGGGGCCCATCGGGGTTGTGTTAGTTTTTCTACCCCTAACTATTTGGACAATTTGGCAGAGAAATTTACCTAGGGTTTGGGCCCAATTACCTTGGATTGAAGGCATTTTATTAACAGCATTGATAGCGGTGCCTTGGTATTTGCTGGCGGAAGCTAAAACCCCTGGCTTTTTGGATTATTTCATTGTGGGGGAACATTGGAAAAGATTTGTGGAAAAAGGTTGGGAGGGAGATCTATACGGCAGTGGCCACGCCCATCCCTACGGCATGATCTGGGTGTATTGGCTGCTAGCCGCATTCCCCTGGTCATTGCTAACGTTGGGATTAGTAGGCAAAATAATCTGGCAAGTTAAAGTCAAACAAACTAAGCTGACTTTACCGACCTCAGACCAGGAATGGCTTAGCTATCTGCTGCTGTGGGCTCTGGCTCCGATGGTTTTCTTTACTCCTTCGGCCAATATTTTATGGACCTACGTTTTACCAGGTTTACCGGCATTCGCTTTGCTATTGGCGGAATTATTATTGATATTTTGGCAGGATCAACCCGTCAATAAATATGTCATTGCCCCTGGCCTATTAATTCCTTTACTATTTCTCTTTGCTTTGCCGATAGTGGTTAATGTAGCTAATCAAAATTCCCAAAAATATATTGTCAGTCGCTATCAACAATCCTGTGCAGAATGGGGGCAGGGATCAAACTGTCAATTGTTTTATGTTTTTAATCGACCCTACTCAGCGGAATTTTACTCTTCAGGCCAGGCAAAACAGATGGAAATGCACGACATAGCTCCGCTGCTCGAAAAAAATAGCCACAATTATTTCGTTATTAGAACGGATGATATTAAAGCTTTTCCGCCGGAAATTGCTTCCCAACTTAACCGGGTGGATCAATATAGTGCCTATACGCTTTTTGCCCAGGTTAACTAATAAGAAAATCTAAAAAAATTAGTCGGCCATGATGACCCGATTGCGGCCGGCGTCCTTAGCTTGGTAGAGGGCCCTATCTGCGGCTTGGATGATGTTGGCCATGGTTTGTCCGTGGTCAGGATAGCAGGCTACCCCCAGGGAAACGGTCAATGTGCCCAGTTGTCTGCCTTTGTAATCTACTGCCATGGTGGCGATCGCCTGACGGAGGGATTCCGCTTTAACTAGGGTATCTTCCATGGAGGTTTGGGGCAAAACAATGGTCATTTCCTCCCCACCGTATCGACAGGCAATGTCAGAACCACGAATGTTACTTTGCAGAATGCGCCCAATAACTTTCAGCACATGATCTCCAGCATCGTGTCCTAGTTGGTCATTGAACTGTTTGAAATGGTCAATGTCCCCCATAATCACCCCGATGGAATAGTTATAGCGCCGAGCCCGGCCAATCTCCTGCAGAAAAAACTGTTCTAGGTAACGGCGGTTAAATAGCCCCGTGAGTGGATCTCGTATGCTCTGATTTTCTAGCCTTTCCCGCAATTTGATATTGGCGATCGCCAGACTAACCTGTTCGGCGATGGTTTTAGCTAACTGTTGTTGTTCCAGGTTAATTGTCCCGGCTCGCTGACTACAGAGATTCAGTAAACCAAGGGTTTCCCCCTGGGCAACCAGAGGAATGCAGAGACTTTCCTGGGTGGAATATTGGTCATCGAGATGATTACAAAACAAATCGTGTTGGTCTTGCCCCACCCAATGAACCTGACCCCGCCGCAGAGCCCAACAGTCAACGCTATTAAACACCGGCTGGGAACAGGGGAAAGCTCCCCAGGTTTTGGCCAGTTCAAAATAATTGGCCGTGGAATCAAAAATGAAAATTGCTCCGGCAACATCTGGGAAAAGTGGTTTAGCCAGGGCAGCCACACTGGCACAGGCATCTTCCACTACTACACAGGACTGTAAATACTCATTCAGGGTGGAAAGCAATTCCATTTCTTGATTGCGGCGCTTAAGCTCCTCCAGTCGTTCCTGCAATTGTTCATTGACTTGGTAGAGTTTTTCTTCGCTTTTGGCCAAGGCTTGGGTTCTTTCCATTACCCTCTGCTCCAGTTCAACATTGAGCTTTTCCAATTCCGCTTCTACCCTTTCCCGCTGGCGGAGAGCTTGTTTTTGTTGCTTTATGTCCACCACCACACAAATAGTCAAATCAGTATTCCCCTCAAAGGGAGCTGCCCCCACCAAAACCGGGACAGTGTGGCCATCCTTGTGATAGTACTCCTTTTCCCAGGGCTTAGTGAGGCCGTATTTTTGCAAATTTTCCACGGCTTCCATATCTTTAGCCCGGTGTTCTGCTGGAGTAAGGGCATCCCAGCGGATTAAACCCGCTTCTAGTTCCTTGCGGCTGTAGCCCAGCATATTCAATAGACAATTGTTAGCCTCGGCCACTTCACCGCTGAGACTGGCAAACATGATGCCGACAATGTCCGACTCAAACACTTTCCGAAAACGAGACTCACTATTTTGTAGGGCAATTTCTGCTTCTTTTTGCTTGGTAATATCCATGGCAACGCCCTGGAGCCCAATTACCTCTCCCGTTAGGTTAAATAAAGCTTCGGTTTTTGCCCAAATCCAGCCCTGACTGCCATCTGTCCGGCAAAAACGATAGGCTGACTCCTGGGTTTGCCCAGTTTGTAAGACATACTCCACTATTTCCCCATAGCGTTGGCGATCGTCGGGGTGGATGAGTTGTTCTAGCTCTTGATAGCTGGGAGCACCCTGTTGGGGATCGCGCCCGAACATTTGAAAAATTTCCTCTGACCAATTAATTTTGCCGGAACGTAAATCGAATTTCCAGCGACCTAATTTAGCTAATTTTTGGGTTTCTATAAGTTCTGTTTCCCGTTGCCGCAATTGATCTTCGGCTAATTTCCGGTCTGTAATATCTATTCCCGAGGTTACGAATTCAATCAGATTGCCTTCTTTGTCAAAAATAGGCTTATTGGTCCAGGCTATCCAGGCCCGATCGCCATTTTTTTTAATATTTTCATTTTCGGTGGATTGATACTTTTCGGGATTTTGGATGATATCTGCGATGTAGGCCTCTAAATCACGCCCAGAGCTACTGACTAGGGGCACAATTGTCTCGAAAACTGACTTCCCAACCATTTCTTCGGCGCTAAAGCCAAAAAAATCCTGGGCATATTGGTTAGCAAAAGTAATTGTCCCTGCCGGTGACCAACGACCCACAATGGTATTGAGGGACTCCACTAGGGTGCGATATTTTTCTTCGCTTGCTTCTAATACACGGCGAGCTTCTTGACGGTCATTAATGTCAATGCAATAACCCATATAGCCGAGAAATTTTCCATCCGGAGCAAAACGGGGCACTCCATTCTCCAACAACCAATGGTATTCTCCCTGTCGGTTCCGCAGACGATACTCCATGGTGTAGGGCTGCCGAGCGTCAAAGGCTTTGACGTAGGTTTGTAGGCAGTGGTCAAAATCTTCGGGATGTATCCCCTCTGTCCAGCCATTACCCTGTTCCTGCTGGAGGGTGCGGCCGGTGAAGTCGAGCCAAGATTGATTGAAATACAAATAGCCTTTGTCCAAACCAGCGATACAAATTAGCACGGGGGCGTTATCCACCAAGCTGAGAAATTGTTCTTCACTCTCTTGGAGGA
>NZ_JADEWJ010000278.1:0-4975 GCF_015207725.1 Synechocystis sp. LEGE 06083 | reverse complement strand
TGTCTCGTCTTCAGCTTCTTTCTTCCATTTTTCACTACCCGTTCACTTTCACAATAGATACAGTTCATTTTTTTCAACCTTATACTGCGTAACAATTCTAGCTCTCACTCCCTAAGCAGACAATGCCTTGATCACGGGATTGGTATTCCTGCCGAAGATTTACCGAAACTGTTTCGAACATTTCAACGGGCTAGTAATGTGGGCAATATTCATGGCACAGGCCTGGGGTTGAGTATTGTCAAAACCTGTGTGGACTTACATGGGGGATCAATTGAGGTGGAAAGTGTCTTAGACCAGGGGACTTGGTTCAAGGTGTGGCTCCCAAATCATTCCACTACTCTGCCCAAGGTAGGCTCCCCAGAATTGATCAATACAGCCAAATAAATAAAAGGTCTTGAACCTCTGAAGAACCTAAAGGCCCCGGGCCAGTAGGGCTGCGGTGAAGGGAATCAAGGCCAGTCCGACCAATTCCCCCCGAATCAACCATTGCAACACAGATACTTTGCCTTCCTCCAGTACGGGAGCCTGGCGATCGCGCAGGGTTTTAATCCACATTAAAAACGAGAAAGTGGGATAGAGGGAAAGTAACCCCACCAAGATAAATAATCCCACCTTGGCAAAGAAAATATGATGACTCAGGTAATAATCAGTGCCCTTGCCAAAATACATCACCCGTAAAACCCCTGTAACCAGCACCGCTGTGGCGGACAAGCCATAGATACTATCGGCAATGACCAATCGCCAAGACTCCTCCAGGGTAGGTTCTTTTTTCAAGGTCAGACCCTCTGTGACCAAAGCGCCGAAGGCGACCATGAAACTGAGGTAATGAATATACGCAACGGTGGCACTAATCCACATATGTCAATAAAACCAAAATAGTTTAGCTTTTGAAGATTGTTAGCCAAAAATCCAAAATTATCAAACCCACCAGGGTTTTTCCCCTGTGCGAGGATCCAATGCAGTCCAGGGGGAAATCAAAATGTGATCATCTACCACAGCCACTTGCACTATTTTCAGAGGTAAAGGAGCGGGTCCCCGGGCCACAGAGCCGTCGGGATGGTAGCGGGAACCATGGCAGGGACACTGAAATTCTTGGTCGTTGCCATTCCAGGGGAAAGTACAGCCTAGGTGGGTGCAGACATCCACAATGCCGATGCTGTCAAGGCTACCGTCTTCTTTGACAATTAGATAGGTGGGGTCACCGGCTAGACCAGCCACCAAAGCCCTGGTACCGGGAGCTTCCGCCAAAATTTGGGAAGCGGGAATGGCGTTGCCCAAAACATCCTTAGCAATAATGCCCCCTCCAGCCCCGGTTTTTTCGGCGGGGGGAACGAGGAATTTTCCCACGGTGTACAGTCCCGCACTGGCCGTAACGGCAACGGTGGTGCCGGTGAGAAAATTTAGTAATTGACGACGGGAAAAAGAGGGGGAGTCGATGGCGGAGGAGTTGATCATAATTTAAATTAATCCAAACGAATGGTAAAAATTGGTGGGAAAATACAGCGGATACCACCGGAATCATTCGCCTTGCAAGTGCCCATTGTTATATACAGGACTTTATTAAGCCAACTAAAAGGGGTAACCACTGTATTGAGACGATTGGTTTTGCTTGAGCTTACTTACTTGGTATTGATACCGAGTAATTTGTACAGTCCACAGAAACCAAAAGTGGCGGAAAATAGCATCAATCCCCCTCCAGCGGTAAGACCCAAACCTAAGCTGGTGCCGGAGTAGAAAAATAAGCCTAAATAGAGTAATGCGGAAGCAACAACTAAACGAATCAAACGATCAATAGAGCCCATATTGGTGACCATGGCATAAATCTCCTGTGGAAAAATTGATGATAATAGAGAAATTTGTGTCAGCTTTTTTGCTGTTTTAAGGGACATGAGTAAAATTCAAAATCGAATCCCTTTACTTTTCTTATTATAACAATAAATTTTTGTTAAGAGTGTCGTTTTGGCTATGCAAAAAGGCATATTTTTGAGTTTGATTGGTCAAGTTTTTACGGTCATTTCCCCCGCCGCTTGCCAGCCCATAAAACTAGGGGGAAAACCGACAATATTTTCGTAGCCGAAAAGTTTTAAAGTCATTACCGCCATAGCTGAACGATAGCCAGTGGAGCAATAGACAATAACTTTATTATCCGGAGAAAGTTGGGTAAGATTATGGGTTAAAGTTCGTAGGGGAATATTAATGGCTCCGGGAATATGACCAGCTTGGTATTCTTTAACTTCCCTTACATCCACTAAGATAGTCTGGGCATCACCTAACTGTTTTTTTAGGGCTGCCGGTGTCCGAATCGTGTAATAGTTTGCCGGCAGAGAATTTAAAAACTGCTCGATCGCCAAGTCTACCGTTTCGGTCTGGGGACTGAGTTCAGAATTGAAGGAGGGGGGTAAACTTGCGGCCAGGGTAGGTTGGAAATTAAAACCCATTAAGCAGAAAGTTAAAAAGAAAACAGTAAGGCAACGAACAATAATTAATTGCATAGAAATGGTCTGGTTAAATCAGGATTACTTTTTTGCCAATACTTGGATTAGAGCTGCTTTACCTTGATGGTAAATACCTTCGTTCAAATGCCGCTCTAAAGTGTGGCTGGTTAAGTATGCAAAACTGGACAATTCTTCCCGTAAATTCATCAAGTTCGGGAGTAGATCTAAGTCCTTGGGACCACCGGTTGTATATTGCAGTTGCTCCGGGGCAAATCCTTCTAAAATAAACACCCCGCCGGATTTTAAGCCTTGGTAAATTCGTGGATAAAGTTGTTTTCGTAAACTGGAAGGTAAATGGCAGAAAATAGAAACAATACCTTGCCAGGCATCGGCAATAATTTCAAAATCTGCCAAATTACTCTGGATGGTGGTAATTTTTACACCTTTTTCCCGGGCTAACTTTTGCGCCTTAGCTAAACCAACAGAGGATTGATCTACCGCTGTTACTTGGTAACCCAAACTTGCTAAAAAACAAGCATTGCGCCCTTCCCCTTCCGCTAAACAAAGAACTTTGCCCTGGGGAATTTGCCCCGCCACACTGACTAAAAACTCATTGGGTTCTGTACCGTAAACGTATTCTGACTGGTTAAATCTTTCATCCCACATAATTTTTCCTCGTCATTTTTCTTGATATTCCCTTAATAAAGCCAAGGAATCAATTTTTTTACCCGGCTTCGGTAATCGTCATAGTCGTCGCTGAATTTATTTTCTAGCCAGATTTCTTCTCGGTTAGCTTTGAAATTAAAAAATACAAATAACAGCACTGCCCCAATTAAATGGGCCAAACTCCATTGCCAAAATCCATAGGCGATCGCCAGAAAAACCACACCGCCGTAGAGGGGATGGCGAATAATGCCGTAAATACCAGTGGTAACCAATTGACTATGCTGTTTGGGATGGGGTAAGGGAGTCAGATTTTCTCCTAAATGTAGACCACCACCAATTAGTAGAACTACGGCAATCGTGCCAAAAACCAAAGTTCCAGCCCAGATAATTAACTGATTCTGTTCAGCTAGTAATTGAAAATTAGTGGGAGTATAAACCGGTAAAAGTACAAATCCGAGGGAGAGAATTGCTTGCCCCAGCACCCAATATTCACCTTTTTTCCCTTGCCACCAATCAGTGGAAAAACCCCAGTCCTTAAATTGATTCATTGCGTTTCACCCCAAAAATAGACTTAAACTTTACTGACTTAACTTTAACCTTGGAACATAAAAGGCACCCCATTCCGAGAGTGCCCTTGATTAACCAAATGAAACGAAGTCCAACAGTCAGCTATGGCAATGGCATTAGCCTTCAATGGCGGGGGCGTTGAGGGCGACCATTTGGGCATCACCGGCAGCCAAATCCAAGGGGAAGTTATGAACGTTGCGTTCGTGCATCACCTCAAAACCAATATTGGCTCGATTGATGACATCGGCCCAGGTGCTAACGGGATGACCTTGGGCATCCAGAATCGACTGGTTGAAGTTAAAACCGTTGAGATTGAAGGCAAAGCAACAAACGGCAAGGGCAGCAAACCAAATCCCAATTACGGGCCAAGCACCAAGAAAAAAGTGGAGGGCACGGCTATTGTTAAAGGAAGCATATTGGAAAATCAAACGGCCAAAGTAACCATGGGCGGCGACGATGTTATAGGTTTCTTCCTCTTGACCAAATTTATAACCTTGGTTTTGGGATTCAACTTCAGTGGTTTCCCGAATTAACGAAGAAGTTACCAAGGAACCGTGCATAGCGGAAAATAATGCTCCACCGAACACTCCAGCTACGCCTAACATGTGGAAAGGATGCATCAAGACGTTATGTTCTGCTTGCAGCACCAACATGAAATTAAAAGTGCCACTGATGCCCAGGGGTAGACCATCGGAGAAAGAACCTTGGCCAATGGAATAGATCAATAACGTAGCAGTAGCCGCAGCAACGGGGGCGCTATAGGCGACACAAATCCAAGGGCGCATTCCCAAACGGTATGACAATTCCCATTGGCGACCGAGATAACAGAAAATTCCGATCAAAAAGTGAAAAATAATCAGTTGATAAGGGCCACCGTTATAGAGCCATTCATCGAGACTAGAGGCTTCCCAAATGGGATAAAAGTGCAAACCAATAGCATTGGAACTGGGTACTACAGCAGCAGTGATAATGTTATTACCGTACAGTAAAGAACCAGCAATGGGCTCCCGAATACCATCAATATCCACCGGTGGAGCGGCGACAAAAGCGATAATGAAACAGGTGGTTGCGGTCAGCAAAGTGGGAATCATTAACACCCCAAACCAACCGATGTAGAGGCGATTAGAAGTGCTAGTAATCCAACGGCAGAACCGTGACCACAGGCTTTGTTCCTGTAATCCTAATTGGGTAGTAGTCATGGCGAATAATTACGAAGTAAGATTTTGGTTTTAAGCTTGAATTTAATTTTTGCTGGTTATTTTGACAATAACGACCAGTCAAATCCAATTAAACCAGATATATAAAGG